>NZ_JAMPKB010000111.1:0-12866 GCF_039961925.1 Trichocoleus sp. DQ-U1
CATCGACAGAGCAAAAAAGTTCTTCTAGACTAAGCATGGGACGAGCCTGTAAAGCTGTTGTGTGATGACTTTTAGCTTACTCGCTTGTCCCCTCCTTATCCCGAACTCAGGTTAATCTAATACTTTTCAGTAAGGCTAGTTCCTCTCAAATAGAGCTGAACAAATAGAGAAACATAGTCCCCCTCAAAAAAGGGGGTTGGGAGGATCTCTGAGCGATGAAACTTACTCATCGAAAAGTATTGAGCTTTAACCAGAATGGCGTTGAGGATACCAGATTAACCGCTTAGCCAGAGCCTAAAACATCAAAATTCCACCCCAAATGTCCCCAACAAAGTTAAAGGCGCTCCGGGGTAAACTAAGAAGCCCTGAGAATCGTAATATTTGATATCAAAGAGATTCTTGATATTCAGAGCAGCGCGGTAATTGTTCCGCCGATAGAAGATAGCGGCATCAGTTCTCAAATACGAAGGGATTTCGATGGTATTTGGAAGCTCCGCTTCCCGCGCCCCCACAAAATATACTCCAGCTCCAAAACCTAACCCTTGCAGAGAACCTCTTTGGAATTCATAAGTCATCCACAAGCTAGCGCTATTATTTGGCGCGTTAACCAATTCGTCCCCTTCAGGAATGCTCTCATCTTTGCTAACAAAAGCATCCATATGGGCATAAGATGCAATAACATTCCAACCGGGTCTAATTTCTCCCCTCACGTCCAATTCGATGCCTCGGCTCTTAACTTCTCCCGCTGCAATTGAGAAATCACTATCATTGGGATCTGCCGTGGCAACGTTTGTTTTCGTTATCTGGTAAGCTGCCAGCGTCGTGGACAATCTGCCATCTAAAAATTCGCCTTTAATTCCGGCTTCGTATTGGGTACCTCTTTCAGGCTCTATTAGCTGTCCGTTCGACGTAAAAGCAAAAATATTTGGTCGAAAAGAGCGGCTGTAACTGGCATAGAGTGAAATTGGTTCTATCGGCTGATAAACAATTCCAACACGGGGTGAAAAGGCTTCAAAGTAACGGCTGGATTTTTCAGCTTCGCTTCCATTCAAAGCGTCTGAAACATCTTCGATGTCAAGCTCGACCGAATCAAATCGACCGCCAATCAGTAATTTCAGATTTGGCAACAATGTTATCTGGTCTTGTACATAGATACCTAACGTATTAGTGTTTTCTTCTCTGCCAAAGGCGTCACCGAAACTGTTTGGACGAGGAAACCCGTAAACTGGATTGTAAATATCAATTGAAGGGAAATTTGCTCTGCGTAATGTGTAGCCATTTCTAATTTTACTTAACTCAAGCCCAATGAGAAGTTGATGATTAATCGAGCCAGTATTAAATTTGCCTACCAAGTCTGTTTGCAGAGAATAATCTTCTCTGTTTTCATCAGAGTCATTATATCTTCGCCGTAAGGTGCGTCCATCTCCCTCTAATTGGAAGGTACGTGCTTGGACATTTTTACGCTCTGTATCAACGATTTGAGCTGAAAAAGCATTCCGGAGCCGCCAATTTTCGCTAAAACGGTGATCCAGAACATAACTAGCTTTATGGCTTCTATGGTTGTAACTGTCGTTGGGTTCTCCTAAATAACGACTAATGGGAAGATCAAACATCGCAGTTAGCGGTGGAAAGGCTCGGTCGAAAGTTCGATCGAGATCCAGGTACTCATACTCCAGGGTTAAGGTAGTTTTATCGGTAATCTTGAAGCTTAAGACAGGTGCAACCACGAAAAGCTCGCTGTCTACGAAATCTCTAAAACTACCTGAATTCTCATAGGCAACATTCAATCGATACAATACATTTTTGTCAGGATCGAGGGGGCCAGAAATATCTATCGATGGGCGATAGAAGTCGTAACTTCCAGCCGTAAATGAAGCGGCATAATAAGGTTCGCTCAGCGGTTGCTTGGTGATGTAATTCACGACACCACCCGGTTCAATCTGACCATAAAGCACCGAAGCTGGCCCTTTGAGAACTTCGACTCGTTCGATGTTGGCGACATCCGTTAATGAGTAAAAACCGCCATCGCTGAAACCATTTCTCAGGTTACTGGAGATGGCAAATCCCCGGATGGTGTAGTTATCAGTAGCGCCTCCATAACCCTCGCTTCGCACAACGCCACTGACGTTGCGTGCGGCTTCTGTGATTCTTACGACTTGTTGATCTTCAATCACCTGCCGAGGGACAACCTGAATGGACTGGGGAACGTCGCGCAATGGTGTATCGGTTCGCGTGGCGGTTGTGGCGTCGATGACTCTATATCCGCCTTCTTGCTGACCCGTGACCACCAGTTCAATTTCTTCTGGCTCTTCAACTGAAGCATCTGCATCTGGTTGGGTTTCGTCACCAGGTTCAGCCTCTGAAGGGGTCTGGGGCGACTCAGAAGGCTCAAAGTCAGCCGTCTCTGGCGTTTGGCTAGGAGGGGAAGCCTCTGCTGTTTCGGAGGCGGTTGTTAAGCTGAGTACCACTCCTTGCGGACTCGGCACGACTTCTGCGACTGGCAGTTCTGCGACGCCTTTGATCGTTACCCGAACACTGTTGCCATACAAGCGGTTTACGGTTAAAGAAGTTATGCCGAAGGCTGGGTTGTCCTGAGTAAACGTATCCCCTTCGGGAAGGCTTAGCTGGGCGTTAAGCAGGTCAATGAGCAGGGTTTGGTCATAGCTGGATGTGACCACTTGGGGTGCTGCTCCATTTGTCGTCTGCAAAATCACTTGCAAGCCGTCGGATGTTGAGTTGAGTTGCACACCTGTTACTACGACATCAGCCCGTACTGGCTGAGCCACTGTCATGACAACTGAGCCTGCGAGCAACAAGCCAGGAAGTAATTGCTGTAGTTTCATTCCGTTTCCACACACCTAATTTATGCACCCAGGTCTTGGTTAACAAGCCTGATTTTTATTGCAAGTAATTATCATTAGTGTGGTTAAGATAAAACGACGCCTGTGCAAAAGTCAAGTGAAAAAATTTGGCGTTGCATAATAGAAAGATGAATTCAGCATGACTACGATGCAGTGTCCAAACTGTGGCTCTACGGAGATCAGAAAAAACGGGAAACGTGGGAGTAAACAAAATCATATCTGCACCCGTTGCCATCGCCAATTTATTGACGTTTACGATCCCCCTCAAGGGTATTCTGAGGCAATCAAACAGCATTGCCTTACCCTATATGTCAATGGCATGGGATTTCGGGCAATCGAACGAGCAACCGGAGTGCATCACACCACCGTCATTTATTGGGTCAAACAAACTGGGGAACAACTTCCTGATGCTCCACCAGAACCGACCATTCCTGAGGTTGGGGAACTGGATGAACTGGAGACCTATATTGGCTCAAAAAAAAACAAAATCTGGCTGTGGACGGCAGTGAATCACTTCACTCAGGGCATCCTGGGGTGGGTCTTGGGAGATCATAGTGCACAGACCTTTAAGCCTCTTTGGGTAAGGGTTATGGCTTGGAAAAGCTACTTCTACGTCACCGATGGGAACCCCGTTTATCCAGGCTTTATCCCCGATGGAGACCAGATTGTGAGTAAGACCTATATGACACGAGTAGAGAATGAAAATACTCGATTACGCCATTACTTAGCCCGGTTACATCGGAAGACGTTGTGTTACTCGAAATCAGCAGAAATGCTGGCTCATTCGGTTCGATTGCTACTTCACTACTTAAAGTATCGTTCAATACAGGTATTTTCCTAAACATCTCTGCATTCAGCAATACCAAAAATTTAGAGGCATCGCCTAAGAGAAAGATTGACAAATGGCTAATTTTGGGCACTTGTTCTTCAGTAATTGGCTCAAGCTTAACTTCTTTAAACATTGGTTAAAGAAGTTAAGCAAGCGAATAATTGACAAAACCTCATAAAAGTGTTTTCTCTAATTAAGAAAGTTATTCAAGAAAGGCGAATTTAATCCACCAGCAGGCTGGTTTAGAGTGGAGAACGATTGCTTTTCGCCTTGTTAATAGATCCGATGGCTACAAAATATTGAGTCTTAGAGAAATCACGAGGGCGATCGCAGCCAATCTCTACACGCACCGACTGTACACGCGCCAACTCTACACGCGAAACTAGAGTGTCTGAAAAATCAGCGAAAAAACCCTAACACACTTAGTGACTCCTGAAGCGCGACTCCTGAAGCGGCGGCGCGGGTCAAAAATCTATCACATCAAATTCAAAAAAACGCTGAGAGGCTGAGCGTCGCTCAGCCTCTCGATTTAGGCTATGGCTGAAGTTTTTTGATCAGCGCCAGTGCTTCTTTGGATTCATCTGGCTTGCCTTGCGTAGCGAAGAGTTCAGAGGCTTTCTGAAGGTCTTCAATCGCTTTATTATCTTCCTCTAGCTGAGCATAAGCGATTCCTCGCTGATAGTAAGCTTCTGCTTGATCGGGCTTTAGTTTGATAACTTCGCTGTAATCAGCGATCGCTCCGGCGTCGTCTTCTAACTCAGTCCGAGCTAGTCCTCGATTCAAATAAGCTTCATCATCCTTGGGATCGAGTTGCAGCACTTTGCTGTAATCAGCGATCGCTTTCTCGTAGTCCTCTAGCTCAACCAGAGCTACGGCTCGGTTATAGTAAGCTTCCGTATCATTGGGATTTACTTCTAGCACCTTCGACAACAGATCGACGGCTGCCTTGTAGTCTCCCGCATCAAGTTTGTCCAAACCCTGTTGGAGCAGCGCCTCAGGATTCCCTTGGAGGCGGGGACTGCTGGGAGCAGGTGGTTTAATTTGAGGACTGGTAGACGCAGGCGGTTTAATTTGAGGACTGGTAGGAGCAGACGGTTTAATTTGGGGACTAGTAGGAGTGGGGGATGGTTTGATTTGAGGACTGGTAGGAGTGGGGGATGGTTTAGTTTGGGCACGAACTACAGGGTTCACTCCACCCACTCCGATAACAACTCCTAGAATTGCGATCGCTGTCTTGATGTTCATAAATCTACTTAGTGACGAGTGATTGGGTATTCAACAATCAGTTCAAGAGTCTATACCCACTCTGGTTGAGAGGCAATTATTCATTGTTCGTAGTAGCTGAACCCGATGATTCTGCTGAGGAAGGTGCAGCTCCCCGCCGCCGCGCCCGTGGAGCTTGTTGTGCCTGACTTGCTGAACCGGCTTCCAGACGCCGCTGCCGCCGCGCCCGTGGGGCTTGCCGTGACGGTCTAGAGGTCGAACTAGAGGCAGATTCCACCCGCCGCCGCCGTGCCCGTGGGGCTTGCTGGGACGGACTGGCAGCCGCAGATTCGACCCGCCGCCGAGAACGACGCGGCGTTTCTGAGGCACTCCTGGAAGAAGATGCTGTTTCCAGACGCCGTCGCCGACTAATCCGGCGTGTTTCCGAGGCACTCGTGGAAGAAGATGCTGTTTCCAAACGCCGTCGCCGACTAATCCGGCGTGTTTCCGAGGCACTTGTGGAAGAAGATGCTGTTTCCAGACGCCTCCGCCGAGAACGACGCGGCGTTTCCGAGGCACTCGTGGAAGAAGAAGCCGTTTCCAAACGCCGCCGCCGACTAATCCGGCGTGTTTCCGAAGCACTCGTGGAAGAAGAAGCTGTTTCCAAACGCCGCCGCCGCCGGGGAGTCGATGACTCCGAGCTACGGCTGGAAGATGCCGATTCTGTGCGACGACGTTCGCGAGAACGACGCGATCGCTCCGATCCTTCTAGCTGAAAATCAACTGAAGCCACAACCCCCTGTCGTCTACCAGAGGAAGAACTGAACTTCCAATTTCTTGCCGCTCTCACAGCAGCTTCATCAAGTTCGCTGTTACCGCTGGAACGCGACAGCCGAACATTGGTGACATTCCCTTTGTCGTCAACATCAACACTGACCTTGGATGCGCCTTCGACGCCTTGCCGTCTCGCATTGCTTGGATAGTCGGGCTTGTCACATTTAACGCAACCGATTCGGCTCGCTCCCGATCTTCTCGAAGGACGTTCTTCATCCCTGTCTCTTGGCTCAGTTCTTGGCTCGGTTCTTGGCTCGATCCTCGGTTTGAAATTTTCCGGAACTATCGCTACCTCCCTTCCGCTTCCCGGTTCTTTGCTGGTGCCAGTGCCACTACCCGTACTAGCGCCCCTACCGCTTCCTTGTCCTGAACCTGTACTAGAGCTACTACCCGTACCAGTGCCCCTACTGTTTCCTTGTCCTGAGCCTTCAGTGCTACTACCTGTACCAGTGCCCCTACCGCTTCCTTGTCCTGAGCCTTCAGGGCTACTACCTGTACCAGAACCACTTCCTAGCAGACTTCCCGTTCCGGCAGCCACAGTAGAGCCGCCGATGGCACTGCTTTTATCAGTTTGGCTAGCGCTATTTCCTGCACTTTCTTGAGTTTGTCTGGAGCCGGTAATTCCTCTAACTAAATCTCTAAATCTTTCAGACGTTTGTTGCTGGAAAGAAGGACTCGCCTGTGTTGGAGCTGCTGGCTTGTCACTCTGTGGAGACGGCGCAACGGCAACCGAGCTAGGTTGGCGAATTGGCTTCGAGTTACTTGCTCGATTGGGTTCCTCAGTGCGTTCCAAAGACGTCTTTTCTACTGCTTTGGGCGGCACGCTTGCCACTTGATCGGGAGCGACTCGTTGCTCGACTCGTTTGGGCGTTTGAGCGGGTCTGAACGGAGGTAAATTTACTGCAAGCGGCTGTCGCACTGGCTGCGGTACCACTTCAGGGCGTGTAGGCGCGGGTTGCGACGCTACTAGTGGAGAGGGAGCGATCGCTTTTGGTTCCGTGCGAGGTTGAGATGCTGGCGTAGCTGTACTGGTATCGGGTGTACTGCTTTGACTCGAACTCTCTGCTGCAACTGAACCTTCTTCCGATTCCTGCCTAGAACCCGTAAGTATGCGAGAACCTCCGGCTGCAACTGAACTTGCTGCCGATGGCGTCTGCTCTTGTTGATCTTCTTTTGGTGTATCTTCCTCTGGTTCCAAAGCTTCAAGGCTCTCAGGATCGAGAACCACAACTTCCATTGGCTCTTCTGCAATAATGTCAGATGTTTTCACCCAACGATTGCTCATCGCCAATACTCCGATATGGAGCGCTAGGGAACCGATGAGGCTATAGGCAATAAAAGACCTCAGAGCCTCTTCTTCTTTTTCTCGCTGCTGAACAGCAACAGTTGACAAGCCCATATATTATTGCAAGTTATTTGCACTTGTTTGGTCAAGGTAAGATGCACTGAAGTAAATGTCAAGAGGGAGAACCAGGAAAATGGGCTGTTATCACCTTAGCCAAACCCTCTCCAAACCTTTCCTTGATAGGCTTCTCAACCTTTTCAACAGTTCCGTTAAAATTACTTAACAAAAATCATTATTCCCCAAGTTGTGGAGAACTGCTTGACATAGATTCTCATTAGGTTTAATTTCTCTTGAGAACTTCTATCAGCTTTAAGACTCAAGTAAGCTGGTAGGCTAAGCCTTGTTGAGTGCCCTAGAGAAACTTAGATGGGAATTAGTAATCTTTTTGCGGCGGGCGGCGTGGTCATGTGGCCACTCCTAGCATTTTCTATATTAGCGATCGCCCTAGTAATAGAGCGTTCAAGATTTTGGTATGGCATTAACCGACGGCAAGGTCGGGTTGTCCGAGACGTGATGAAGCTTTATCAGCACGATCCCGAAGCTGCTGTGCATCGGCTCAAGCAGAATGCTGACTTGCCGATTGCGCGAATCTTTTTGGCAGCATTGGAACTGGAACAACCCAATCCAGAAGAATTTCGATTAGCGCTAGAAAGTGAAGCGCAAGCAGAGTTACCGGGATTGAAGCGATTCAATGTGGTGTTTGAAACGATCATCGCCCTGTCCCCTCTGCTGGGGTTGCTGGGAACGGTTTTAGGATTGATTAACTCCTTTGCCTCGCTGACGCTAGGGAGCGTCGGAGGTAGCCAGACGGTCGGTGTTACAGCAGGGATTAGCGAAGCGTTAGTTTCCACTGCTACCGGGTTAATTGTGGCGATTTTTGCCCTCGTGTTTTCAAATGCCTTTCGAGGGTTCTATCAGAGGCAGTCAGCGCACATTCAAGAGTACGGCGGGCAGTTAGAACTGTTATACCGTCGCCGTTATGAGAAAGGAGAGCCTTCCTATGCGACTACCCGATGAGCCGGATATCCCAGTACAGATCAACATCGTGCCGATGATCGAGGTGATCTTCGCCATTTTGACCTTTTTCATCATGTCCACACTGTTTTTGACCCGTTCAGAAGGGCTATCGGTAAATTTGCCAAAAGCAGCGACCGGACAAGCTCAAAAATCGACACCCGTAACGGTGTCAATTGACGAAGAGGGAGAAATCGCTCTCAACCGCCAACCAATTGATTTAGAGGAATTGGAAACCGGAGTGCGATCGCTAATTCCATCTGAGCAAGAAACCCTTGTCGTGCTAAATGCTGATGAAGGAGTCAATCACGGTCAAGTCGTGGCGGTGATGGATCAATTGCGTAAGGTAAAAGGAGCGAAATTAGCGATTGCTACGAAGAAATAATCCGTCGATTGGGTAAAAGATTATTCGTTATCAGTCGATAGTCATTAGTTTGTTGTTACTAACTAATGACTCATCACTCATGACAACTCTTTTTAACCCCAATCTTGGGCGGCTTGGGCTTCCGCTTGGATGAAGCGATCGCGTAAATTAGTCCAGTCTATCTGTGCTGCTGAGACATCCTCAAGCAACTGCCCATCCTGCAAATACAAAACCCGATTGCAAAACATTTGGGCTAAATCTAACTGGTGATTGACCATCAATACTGTAGTTTTTCCCTCGTTGCAAAGTTGCGTTAATACTTGCAGGACATAAGCAGCACGACCCGCATCTAGGGCAGATGTTGGCTCATCAAGTAATAAAATTTTAGGTTGGATAACCAGGGCACGGGCAATTCCTACCAATTGCCGTTGTCCTTGCGACAGTTGTACTTCCGTCCGACCTAACCAATCTTCTGGGATGTGCAGTTGCTCGATCCATGTGAGCAATTGTTGCTGAATAACCTGTTTCGTGACTCCTTGCAAAACCAGAGGATAAGCTAAGGCATCTCTAACCGTCATTCCCAAAAGTTTTGGTTCTTGAGAAACCAACATTACCTGCCGACGCAACGGGATAACCGGAAGCTTCCGGTAATCTTGATTTTCTAGGTAAATTGTGCCAGCAGTGGGTTCTAACAGCCGGTTTAATAGCCGCAATAGCGAGGTTTTTCCGGCACCAGAAGGGCCAATTAAACACAAGCGATCGCCCGGAAATACCTCAAACGAAATCTCCTTCAATAAATACTGCGAACCAACTGGCGCTGCAAGGCTTACCCGTTCCAGCCGCAGCAAATTTTTTTGTGCTTTCGTGTCTTCGTAGTTCAAAAAATTATGTTAATTGTCCTTGTGTAGTCGCCATCCAAATTGTCCACGCATCTGTAACAAAAAGCAGCAGCGAGAACACTAACAAAATTAGATACATCCAAGGCTGAGACAAAGGACGAACATCAGTTGTATCAATTCCCGTCTTGTCTTCCACCAGTTTAACTAACCGAGCAAAGCCAACGACCCGCATCGGTAGCAAATAAGCTTTTTGCTCTGACTTACTTACAAAGTAATAAACGATTCCACCTTGCCCTGTCGAGCGAAATTTTAAATCTTTGACTTCTGCCCAAGCTAACGACCAACCCTTGCGGAAGAAAACGGGAACCCAGCGAGGATAAGTGACCTGGATTTTTTCATCATCCACAATTACCCGTTCGCTGAGGACGCCAGATAACGGGACTAACCCTAAGGCAATTCCCAGCCACAGCAACCAAGGCGGTACAGGTGACGCAGATGCCTGTGACAAAAACGGTAGCGGAATCGTCAGTGCCAGGTAAAGTGCTATCAACGTGATGCGAATCAGGGGGGAAATGCGAAAAACGAAATGACTGGGATGCGCCGATTCCGACTGGGCTGATTCCGAGTGTAATTCAAGATTTTGTGACACGCTTTTAACTCAAAATCTAAAATTTAAAACTGAAATTGTTTTATCCTTGTGGCGTCCAAACCGTTTGAGTGCCTTGTCCCCAAAATCCATCAAATTTGGTTACTTTGACATCTCCTAAAACCTGGGTTTGACAAGCTAAGCGACGGTTTGCCGTGGGAGAATGAGGAGGAAGCGATCGCCGGGTTTTATCTTTCCAGTTGGCTTCGGAAACGTTTCCTTCTACTGCCACTGCACAGGTGCCACAGGTGCCAATCCCCTGGCAATTAATGATTTTTGCCTTGCCATTGTAGAGGTCGATGCCATTTTCCAGTAGCACTTTACGCAGGTTAGCACCCGTACTGCACTCAAACGTTTTTCCTTGAGCTGTTACCTTTGGCATAATGATGGATTCAACGAGCCTCTTGAGTGACAATTTATCTTCACTTTATTTTTACAGTTCTTTACAAAATTAGCTGTTAAATTTTCTCCCTCGGCGACAACTTCCCATGCACTCAGATCAAACAAACCGAATTTGGATTTACGACACGACGTTGCGCGACGGTGCCCAACGCGAAGGGCTATCGCTGTCACTCGAAGACAAGTTGCGAATTGCCCGAAAGCTAGATAAATTAGGCGTTCCGTTCATTGAAGGCGGTTGGCCTGGGGCGAATCCCAAAGATGTACAATTTTTTTGGCAATTGAAAGAAGAACCGCTTTCCTCCGCGGAAGTTGTCGCTTTTTGTTCTACTCGCCGTCCAAATACAACTGCGGCAGAAGATCCGATGTTGCAGCCCATTCTCGCGGCGGGGACGCGCTGGGTGACGATTTTTGGCAAATCGTGGGATTTACAAGTTACAGAAGGTCTGAAGACCAGCTTAGAAGAAAATCTGGCGATGATCGGAGATACGATTGAATATCTCCGCAGTCAGGGGCGGCGGGTAATTTACGATGCCGAACACTGGTTTGATGGCTATAAGCACAATCGGGATTATGCGCTCAAGACCTTAGAAAGTGCGATTGCAGCCGGTGCAGAATGGCTCGTTTTCTGCGATACCAATGGCGGCACGCTTCCTCACGAAATTAGCCAAATTGTCCGGGATGTCGCCAGTGTAATCGGAATCAGCGCTCAGCAGTCAGAAGCCAGCAGTGAGTTCCTGACTCAAAACCTCCCGCTTCTCGGCATTCACACGCACAATGATTCTGATACAGCGGTGGCGAATGCTTTAGCCGCTGTCATGGAAGGAGTCAGAATGGTGCAAGGCACGATCAACGGCTACGGCGAACGCTGCGGCAATGCTAACCTTTGCTCTCTGATTCCCAATTTGCAACTCAAACTGGGCTATGACTGTATTCAAGACGAACAACTGCTACATCTGACAGCTGCCAGTCGTTCAATCAGCGAAGTCGTCAATCTTGCTCCCGATGAACACGCACCCTTTGTAGGTCGTTCTGCGTTTGCTCACAAAGGCGGCATACACGTTTCAGCGGTTGAGCGGAACCCGTTGACTTACGAGCATATTCAGCCAGAACAAGTCGGCAACGAGCGTCGGATCGTGATTTCCGACCAAGCTGGATTAAGTAATATTTTGGCAAAGGCTCGCAGCTTTGGCATTGACCTAGATAAGCAAGATCCCGCCTGTCGCCAACTTCTACGCCGCCTCAAGGAACTAGAGAATGAAGGCTATCAGTTTGAAGCAGCAGAAGCAAGTTTCGATTTGCTGATGCGCGAGGCATTGGGGCAGCGACAGCAAATGTTTGAACTCAAAGGCTTTCAAGTCCACTGCGATATTGTCAGGAATGCAAACGCCCTTGCCACGGTGAAAGTCGCTGTCAATGGCAAAGATATTTTGGAAGCTGCGGAAGCAAATGGTCCCGTTTCGGCGTTGGATGCTGCATTACGCAAAGCTTTAGTCAATTTCTATCCAGAAATTGCCGTATTTCACTTGACTGACTACAAAGTGCGGATTCTCGACAGCGGCGCGGGAACTTCAGCCAAAACTCGCGTTCTCGTGGAATCTAGCAACGGTCATCAGCGCTGGGCAACTGTGGGGGTTTCTAGCAATATCCTGGAAGCTTCTTATCAGGCAGTCGTCGAGGGAATTGAATACGGTTTGCTGTTGCAGTCTTCAGCAAGTCGGACGACAGAAGTTGCCGCTACACAATTGTAGAAACCAGAGTAACTTATGTCTTTCTCGATAGGCTTTGATGGCGATCGCTCTTTGAAATTCCCTAAAAGTGCGATCGCTTTCTCATCCGCCACAATAAAGCTAAACCAGTGCGAGGGAGAGAAGATGACTTTAACTGCCCAGCAACTAGATGCAATGATGCCCGACGCTAGCCAACTGTATAGCGATGAGCCAGAAATGGAAAGTTCTTTGCACTATATGCAACTGCTGTTGCTTGTCACTTGTCTGGAATGGCTGTGGCGCGAAAGAGAGGATTTTTTTATCGGTGCCAATCTCACGATTTATTTTAGTCGGCAACAACTGAGAAATCGTGATTTTCGGGGTCCCGATTTCTTCTTGGTCAAACAGACCCAAAAATCTCCTCGCAATGCTTGGGTGGTGTGGGAAGAAGATGGCAAGTATCCCAATTTGATTATCGAGTTGCTATCAACTTCTACCGCTACGACAGACCGTAGTTTGAAGAAAGACTTGTATCAAGACCGCTTCCGCACGCCGGAATATTTCTGGTTTTCCCCAGATACGCTGGAATTTCAAGGTTTTCGATTGATGGGAAATCAATATCAGGAAATTGCCCCAAATGAAAAGGGCTGGCGTTGGAGTGAGGAGCTAGGCTTGTATCTGGGCGTAGAACAGGGACAGCTACGCTACTTGGTAGTGCTAAAGAAGTAATGATGCATTGTAATGATGGATGAAGTACCAAATTGCGCCAAGGTGATTCTCTAATGACTTTGAAAACGACAGGGTTTTGCGGACTAATCGAGAA
>NZ_JAMPKB010000112.1:0-12840 GCF_039961925.1 Trichocoleus sp. DQ-U1
TCGCTCAAGGGGTCAGCATCCAGTGTCGTGACCCGATTGAATTCCTTCTGCCAGCGTCGTAGCTCTGCAATGTATGGTTCGCAAGGCACCCGCTTCAGATTATCCCCTTCTTCCACCAAATCGTAAATCCCGTTGTGCAGCCACTTTCCGGTATGCCAATCCGGCATATCAACAGCAGGGAATAAACAAATGCCATGCAGATCCATCCCAGAATTAACCGCTGCTAGAGACTCTTCCACTACGTCTTTTAGCCACTCATCTCTGCCTGCTTCCATGCCACTGGTTTCGCCAACGATCATCGGTCTGCGATAGCGTTCCCACACCCACCGCATTAGCTCGCAAAGCGGTTTGATGCGATCGTCGTGGGGTTCTAGCGCCTGATGGGGGCCATTTTCTCGGTATTCCATCTGACCGAAGGAATAGTGATTTGCCCCAACGATATCGAGAATTTCCGAGGAACAGCCGAGTTCAGGATGCTCTTTCCCGTAGAGAATATCCCACGCCAAAAACGTATCCACATAGGTTTCGTGATGTGCTGCCTCGATCTGATCCGGGCGATCGCGCGGTGCGACCACCTGAACCAAGGGATCGATGTGAACCATCCTAGAGGCAGGTTCTACCTCCCGAATCGCTTTCACCCCTGCGATCGCTGCCTTACACAACGCCAATCGCAAGCGAAAACGGTCTTCTTTTGTGGTTTTATAAGGAGCAACCCAACCCCACTCACCACCGCAGAACGAGAAAAACGTAATTTCATTAATCGGCGTGAAAAAATAGGGGCCACGCAAGCGGGGAATTACATACTCTGCTGCGGCGCGACAGTAACGGGCAAAGCGCTCGGTAAACTCCTCACTAAATGGATCGAGATCGTCTGGATATCCGTAGTGGCAGAGATCCCAGATGGGAACGATCTGCGTCTGCTGCATTGCTTTGATCGTGGTGTCAAGGCTAGAGAAGTCGTAGCAGCCATTACGATCGACTAGAGGCCAAGGAATCCCTTCTCGTGCCACATCAATTCCCAGCGATCGCAAGATGTTGTAGTCTTCCTGTGCGTGGCGATCGTGCTGTGTCTCCTTAATCAGATTCCGCCGCTGCTTGTCCTTCCAGAGAAACGTCGAACACTCAAAGCCAGAGATGAAGAAGGTGGGGAAGATTCCAGGTCGTTGAGCCATGCGTTTGCTCTGTAAGTTAACTCGTCATGGTAGGCACTCTTGCTCATTTGAGACACTATCCAACGCGAGATAAATCCGTTGAGTTCTTTGGAGAAGTGTTCACAGCATTTCTAAGGAAACAGGTTTAGTGGGTGCTGGAAAGGCAGCATTTAAGAAAGCCAATTCATCAGCATTCAATTTCAAATTCAGGGCAGCATAATTCTGCTCTACATGGTCAATGCGACTGGATTTGGGAATTACAATTACATTGTCTTGATGCAACAGCCAGGCGATCGCTACTTGAGCCGCAGTGACTCCTCGTTCTTGAGCGATCGCCTTGAGTGTTTGATGGTTCAGCAAACGCCCTTGCTCAATTGGAGAATACGCCATGATAGGGATACCTTGTTGCCGACACCAGGGCAGTAAATTCCACTCAATTCCCCGTCGCATCAGGTTGTAGAGGACTTGATTGGTAGCAATTCCTTTCCCATCCTTCAACCCAATGGCTTCTTCCATATCCTCGACATCAAAATTACTCACCCCATAGGTGCGAATTTTGCCGGATTGTTGAAGCATCTGAAATGCTTCCAGAGTTTCTGCTAATGGAACAGAACCGCGCCAGTGCAGCAGGTAAAGGTCAAGATAGTCGGTTTTCAACCGCTGGAGACTTCTTTCGCAGGCAGCGATCGCACCTTGCTTGGAGGCGTTATGAGGGTAGACCTTGCTAACTAGAAAGACTTCTGCACGACGAGAAGCGATCGCTTCTGCGATTACTTCCTCTGCACCGCCTTCGCCATACATTTCGGCAGTGTCAATCAGAGTTAGACCCAGATCGAGTCCGTGACGTAAGGCATCAATTTCGCTTTGGCGATTCCTGGCATTCTCCCCCATCTGCCAGGTGCCCATACCAAGAATCGGAATTAATTGTCCAGAAGGTAGTTTAAGGGTTCGCATAGCAGTTTCCATCTATTCAAGCTATTGCCCTTGAGCGCTTTTTGGCTGACGCATGGGCATGGCATCAATTGTAGAGAAAAGCGCTGTTGTGGGAAACGCAATGAGCTTGTAGTTCTGCTTGCACTTGTTCTCATCGCAATGCGGCGATCGCCTTCTCTATCAACTGCTGGCAAGCTTCTAGTTGAGTCACATCAGTGGGAATTGCGATCGCCGTTATAGTGAAATACCGAAGATCAGAGCCGCGATCGCCTTTGACCAGCTATTTCTGGAGTGCCTGTTGAAAGGTCTTGATGGCATCAACGTGATTCACCATATTGATGCAACGTAACAACAAATCCAGATCGATCCCTTTCATTTCCTTACTACTGGAAATTTTTTCGTAGTCCAGAGTGTTGCCCTCTCCCCGCAGGTGATAAATCTCTAGCACTCCGTCTTCCCAGAACCACACTTCAGGAATCTTCAGGCGCTTGTATACCTCTAGTTTGTTAATGCCGCCACTGGTAAACACCACTTCGATCGCCAGATCGGGACGCACTCGACCAGGGGTAAGTTTATAGAACCCATTTGACATCTCAACAAAAGACTTTCAGCCTCTTGTTGAGATGTCAAATGGGTTCTATAGGCATGGCAAAGCTTATCTCTGTACTACCCTCTTGTGCTGGGATGCTGTTTAGGCGATCGCTTCCTGACCCCTTGAAAATGACCTACAAGCATTTGACCTTGGTGTTCCTGCCTACCCCTTCCCGTGGCTCTCGTAGGTTGCTAGAACAGAATCCGGAAACTTCTCAACGTCTCCCCTCTATCAGGTTTCTGCGATGCGATCTCTTATAGCAGCAACGCTTCGCGATCGCTTTCAGCCTCTACTCATCCCTACTCAATCTTCCAATTAGGCGTTAAACCCGAAGTAACTTGGCTATACATTTGCAAGACCGATGCAGAAATACGTCCTGAGAGTTTTGCGATCGCCCATAGCGCTCTTGTAAAATCATTTTCAATTGTTGAGAATTCGCCCAGGAAAAAGTTTATGGCAGATATGTCCGGTCAAGACCCCTCAGAAATCATAATGGCAACGGTTGATGAAGAACGAAAAGGCACAACTTTCAGTGGTCAGGTCATCCTTGGTATACATCCTGAGGGTGGGCAAGTCGTTTTATTTAGCGACTTTTTAATTGAAGATTATAAAGGCGAACTTACCGCTTATCTGGCAACAGATGGCGATATAAAGAAAAGCATTGATTTAGGCGAACTCGATCATAAAAACCCCAGTTTTTGGCTGCCAATTCCGCCGGAAACGGATACATCACCCTACAATACAGTCGTGTTGAGCGACAAAAAAAGCAAGAAAAAAATCCTGACGATCAATCTATAAAATTTGTAACTTAGCTCGTAGTTCAGCCAAATTCGATTGCCCTCTTGTATAGAACCCATTTGAGATCTATTCCTGAAACTAAAAGCCTTGCAGCTAGCTGGTTTTATCCCTGTTCTTGCAAAAAACAGTCGAGTTTAACCAGGCTCTATCATTGATCGCAAAGTAACGGCTTACTTCAAAGCCAAGCACCCCAGCAAAAGATGTCAAATGGGTTCTATAGGATTCATCCGCCTCTCGCTTGACGGCTCCAGCTTCACTTTCTAGGATCATGGAGCCAGTTGGGGTGAAGTCAAACCCTGCTATAAGCAGGTAAAGCTCCACCAATGCACCGATCCTCTTCTTAACTGTTTCGTGGGGTTCCCCTGGCATCCGTCGAATCTCCAGTACTCCATCCAGGAAGGAAAGCCGATATCCTGGACGGTCTAACAATTGCTCGACTGCTTTGAACTCTCTCCAGGTCAATCCCTCAAACAGGAGGGGTTCTTCCTTTTGGGGTATTGCTATCGTTGCCGTGGTCATAACAGTCTCTGGTCTGTTTCCAGATTAGGAGTGATGGGGTTTGGATGGCGATCGCTTTAACGTAACTTCTTTTATGGTATTGGGCTAGAAGGCATATAACTGATTATTTGCCCTCTGCGATCGCTACTTCTTCCTCAGTCAATCGATCAGGGGTAATGGTTTTGCTAATTTCTAGCTTGCCTTTTGCAACTCTGCCAGATACCAGCGAACGACTTCGTCGCGCGAAGCGCTATCGCTTCCTTCTTCTTCATGCTTGGCAATAATTCCCAATGCTTCCAGGCTTTCGAGACAGGTGAGAATAGTTTGTTTTTGTCGAGATGCGCCTTTGAATTGAGCCGCGATTTGCTCCACTGTCCATTCACCGCCTTGAGTGCGGAGCAAATCGCGCACCGCAGCGAGTTGATCTTTGAAGGCTTTGGGAAATTTTTGTTGTTCAACGGGGGCGATCGCCGTTTCCTCTTCGACTTCAGCGATACCTTCAATCACTTGCTGAATATGTACTTCACCAGGAGCTTGATATTCTGGACGCAACCAGCGAATGAAGCCATTGCGTTCTTCTTCAGCGCGTTCTGCATTTAAGGCGACCAAGCGTTCCAAAATCATCTCATCCAAGTTCTGCATTGCTCCCCCCTCAGTTCCCTCTTGAGCAAGTGAAGAAGCCGAACCGTCCGCATTCTCTCCGCTTTTTTGGGGTTGGGGGGGAGCTAACAAATCACTCCACCCATACGCCTCAAACACCGCTACATCCAACTCATCATGGATTTGCTTCAGCGTAGAAACCAGCGCTTTGTTGTTAAATTCCCGGTCTTTATCGGTGAGTTCGACCCCTGCGCGGATCTTTTCCAGCAGGTTATACATGGCAGTGATGGTGACATCGGGATGCTGTGCCTGAACACGCTTGCGGTGGGCATCGAGGCGTTCGCCCAGTTCGCGGATTTTTTGTTTGAGTTCGAGTGTGGGTTCTGGGAAGGGGAAGGGATCGAAGCATCGCGGTTGATTATAGCGTGGTCGGTCTTCCAACGTTCCGCCTGTTGCAAGTGCCCAAATGATATGAATATAACTTGACAGAACACCAAGTTTATAAGCATCCTCAGAAGCAACTAAGACTAAAGTTGCATCAGGCATTATGTCTTTGTCCAAAAATGTGAAAACTCGGTGTTTTGAAGTGTAGATAGTGGCAATGTAACGTTTTAAGTCTGTGAACGAAGCTCTTATGACTTCACCAGATCGTCTGAATAACCACCATTTTTCTTGTCTTGATTGCTCCTCATTTATGACTCGAAATGGTTTAACTTGCTCTAGAAGATGTTGGAAGGGTAGAGAAAATTTTGCTGATTCCTGTTGCGTCAAGTTGTGAAAATCAATTACGTACCTATCTTTTTTGTAACTTGCAAATTCTTTTCCGCCAAAGTACGGCTTGATAATTCTGTCGAGACGACTATCTTGCCTCAGCCAATTATTTGCGAGACTAGAATTTATAATGAATCCCTTTCCGCCTACCTCAAATCCACGAAAGCTAATGCCAAAATTAGATTTGAGTTTTACTACACTTGATAAATTCACTCCTGCCTTCAAATTACTGTTAATCAAGCCGATGTTTTTGAATGTGAGCCTCACATAATCAGAAGAATCCTCTGGGGTTTCTTCCTCTAGACTAAATTTCCTATTCGACTTAAATGTTAAATGTCCAATTTGAGAAAGTTTTGAATACTGGTCATTATCAGTTAGTTGTGCTCCAGTCATTGCAATCCTGACGGCTGCCCCTTCATCTGTCCAAGGATGATCCGGTACTGCAAAAAATATTTTTAGTGAAATATTCTGTTTTTGATGTAACTCAATAACTGATCTCTGTCTAAATTGGGAGATTGTATTAGTGGTGACTAGACCAAATCGCTGATATGCATTTTGTCTTACTAATTCAGCAGCTTTGTGCCACCAGTACATCACGTAATCAACCGTTTCAGGTACATCTGAATACACTAGGCGCAGCGTTTCCGCATATCCATCACCCAAGCGATCACGCATTCTTGCATTCCCAATAAACGGAGGATTTGACACAATATAATCTGCCTCCTGCCACTCAGCCGATCGTGGATTAATATACCGATAAATCGGAATCCGATCGCTCGGATCAGGCACCATTTCCCCCGTCACCGGATGCTTCATCATCCGTCCGCCCCATCGCGTCCTCACCTTCCCCGTCTTCGGGTCAATATCCTCTTCTTTACCGTCATACGCCAGCACCGCGTCCCGGCATTCAATATTTTTGTACTCGCGCAACACAGGCTCTACGGGAGGAATGTTGCCAAACTGTCTGAAGTGCCACTGCAAATAACCAATCCAGATGACCAAATCAGCGATCGCCGCCGCACGGGGGTTAATCTCTATCCCCAAAAACTGCGATGGGTTCACCTGGTCAATATCCAACCGTAACTGTGCCTGACCTGTCACATCTTCCAGACGACGCAACACCTCCGACTCCAGTTGCTTGATCAAATCCAGCGTCACATACAAGAAATTTCCCGACCCACACGCCGGATCGAGAATTTGCACCTGGCGCAACTCTGTCAGAAACCCTTCCAATGCTACAACAGCTTTCTTCTTCTGGGCAGTAGTCGGCTCTTTTTCCACATCCCCCAAAATTTGCTTCACCTCACCCTGCACCAAATCCCACTGTTCCCGCAACGGTTCCATTACCACCGGACGCACCAACCGCTCGACATACGATCTAGGCGTATAATGCGCCCCCAGTTTGCTGCGTTCCTTTGAATCCAATGCCCGTTCCAGCAACGTGCCAAAAATCGCAGGCTCTACATCCTTCCATTCCCGCTTCGCTGCCGTTAGCAACACCCGAAGCTGATCCTCCGTCAACTCAAACGCCCTTGCATCGGCAAATAATCCCCCATTAAACTTCAACAACCTGCCATAAAAGCCAAAGCTTGTCCCATCATTCATTGCCTGCCAGAGGGCTTCTACCTCCGCATTAAAACTCTTGGGATTGGGCAACCATCGCGTCTCCAACGCATCCGTAAACAAATGCTCCTTCAATAGCCCCACATCTTCAGCAAACATGGTGAAGATGCAGCGCATGAGGAAATGGGCAACCTCTTCCGGTTCATGCAAACCTTCTAATCGCTTTGATAATTCCGCCAAGTCTTCCGCTACTTCTCGCGTCACCTTCGCCGCAATCTTTTCAGGGTTGCGCTTTTGCGGATCGGTAAAGATGTCAACGAATAAATCAAAAATCTCTGGCTTTCGCAGAGCAGTCAGTCCAATATCCTGACGCGCCCCATATCCACCATAGTCACCGCTGAAGCCCATCCACAGCTCAAAGTGATCGCCAATATCACAGGTCAACAGAAATGGAGGTTTACTGGCTAAATTGCGGATATAAGCGATCGCCTGCACAAATGCTGCTTCCATCGCCTTGAGGTAAGTATTCGTGCCGCGTTTTGCCGTTCCTTTGCCGGATTTTTCGCTACCCTGCTTCGCCTCAATAACAAAATGCTCGGCTTTGTAGAAGTCAATATAACCTGGTGTTTTCTTGCCGCTAGGATGATAAATCGTGATGTCTTTATCAAAACAGTACGGATCGCCTGTCACACTACCCTTCACATCCGGACGCTTCACTCCCAGCGCATCACAGAGTTCCGAAAAGAACATTTGATAGTTAGCACGCTCATTGCCACTAGAATTTTGCCAACGGGTAATAAACTGCTCAATTCGGGCTGCATCGGATGGAGTCATGAATGGCTTGTTTTGGAGGTCAGGAAATTGGGGGACAGAATCCTATGAGGCGATTGTGAAATCATCTCCTCATGGTTAGTATTCCCGTTTACACCCCCAACCTACAAACTCTCAACTTGGCTGTCGAGGTTTTATGAGAAATTCCACCCTCCAACCCTTACCTTCCGACCTCTGAACTCGAAACTTCGACCTTGCCCAAGTTTTGCTTACAGGAGGAGGAAGTAGCGAAGGCTCTGGCAGGATTACCTGTTGTCGTTTAGGGTTCTGGAGAGCTGATTTCTTGCCGCCCTCAGTTTTGTTTGTCTTATGATCAGTGTCCCTCTTCAACTGCCTGATGCAGATATCGTGTTCTACCCGTCTCTGCTAGATGAGCAGGAAAGCGATCGCTTGCTCACACAACTGACTGAAACAATCGACTGGCGACAAGACTGGATTAGCATCTACGGGCGCTCAATGCCTCAACCCAGACTGACGGCTTGGTATGCGAATCCCGGTGTATCCTACACTTACTCTGGCATCACGATGCACCCCTCTCCCTGGACACGCACGCTACTTGACCTCAAGGCAAAGGCTGAAGCCGTTTCTGGTGTGGTGTTCAACAGCGTGTTGCTCAATCTCTACCGAGATGGCAACGACAGTATGGGCTGGCACAGCGATGATGAACCGGAACTAGGACACAATCCAGTCATTGGTTCTCTGAGTTTGGGAGGAACGCGGCGGTTCATACTGCGGCACCGAGCCGAGAAAGGCTTAAAGCATCAACTGGAGTTAACTTCTGGTAGTTTTCTACTGATGCAGGGGACAACGCAGCACTACTGGCAGCATCAAATTCCTAAGACTAAACGTCCGGTTCCTCCCCGGATTAATTTGACCTTTCGAGTCATTGACTTGTCAGTTCGCCTAACTAGCGAACTTGACACTGATTGAGTTTGGTAAACAAAGCAGGCACGTAGTCATAATAGCGATCGCTAGCAAGATAAATGGCATCCGTGGTACAACTGCCACAACCGGGTTCGCTGAGCATGTCACTCAGTAAGTTTGAGGAAATTCCTGCCCAGGGAAACTGTCCGATTGGTGCGGTAGCAGTAGAATTCAGTTCTGAATCCAACCGCCATTTGGTTCCAGCTAACACTACCCCAAAAGGATTCTTTTCCGGCAATGGTTGGGATCTATACCATCCCACTGCCTGACCGAACTTCTCAACTCGTGCTTTCGGATTTTTTGTCTGGGAGGCAGTTTGCTGCCAGATGCGCTTTTGAGCGCTGTACCCAAAGCGTCCCTTACTGGCTTGCAACCAGAGGGTATCTATGGTACGAAAGTCTTCGCAGGGAAGACTATTGAGCAGAGTTTTGCTGCCGTAGAGTAAGTCTGCACCCTGTCCTTGGAGTTTCTGCAATCGCTGGAAGATGGCGCGAGTTTCTACATCCGCACCTCGCCAGTCACCGGCGGCTAAAAGGCTTTTGAGGCGGCTGTAGTTGATGCGCCATTTGTTAGGAGAAGTGCTAGCGATCGCATCGAAGGTAAAGCTTTTAACGGTGTCCTGATATACCTGCCGGATGGAATCGTTCTTTTGCAGGTAGGCTCCTTGTAGGCGAAATACATAGCGACCATCGGGACTGCTGAATAGCACGTTATCAGACTCGTAGAGTCCAGTCGAAGTGTAAGCGATCGCTTTCTGTCCCGCAACGGTGAGGGGGCGATCGTCATTTTGGCTGAGTTCGCCTTTCCAACTGGTGAGGGGCAACCGCTTGGAGTTGTCGTAAATAGTGATGCTGACGATCGGAGGAGTTTCAGGTAAATTCTCCCGGTTCAAAAAATCTTTCTGCTGCCAGACTTCTAGGACTTCCAGCGGGGGACTTGGCTTCGTCGATTGAGTCGTTTCGGTAGGCGTGATGACATAGCCACGCGGGGAAACGAAGCGGAACCCAAAGCGATCGCTTAGATAAAACACATCCCGACTTTGGACGGTTGAGGAGTTGGCAGCAGGTTTGGCAGCAATTGCTACAGGTGCGGGAGATTGAGTGGAGGATGTTGGAAGATTGGTGCTACAGCCAATAGCCAGAAATGTCAGTAGTCCAACTGCAATAGAGCGCTTCATATCGCTAGCTTAAGTATTCTTTAATCTTGATGTCGTTTCCAGTCTGGCAAGTTTGCGATTGAATCAGTTGCTTTGTTTCAGTTTGAGATACAAAGGCGATCTCTCTATTTGTCCGCACCGATAAACTCAGAAGACGAAAGGCAAAGTTAAGCCGCCTTTGCTGCCGACACTCGGATGAGCTTCGTTGTTGTGCAACACTTACAAGCCTATGAGACTGGTAAACCAATTTGCGTGAACCAAGTGTACTTGTCTATGTAGCCACGCTGGAAACGAATTTTGCCATCAATGACCTGAAAGAAGCCACACCCGCGTAGTGTAAAACTCTTGCCGGTTGGTGGGTTGCCGCCAAGCTCACCCAAGAATGTACCGCCACCGCTCCACTCAACGATCGCCCACTCACCATCCTCGAAGATATTTTCAGGATGCGTGTAGTTGTCTGGAAAGGCATTGAAGAAGGCGATGAAACTCTCAAGCAGTACCTCGCGCCCTTGAAGTGGGGCACCAAAAGCAACCTGATGGTTGATGGCATCATCGTGATAAAGCTCGATGAGTGCGTAAGGATCGCGAGCGTTATAGGCCGCAACCCAGTCGTGTAGAACTTCTTTGGGCGATTTCATATCGCTAATCATACCAAAGACAATTACAACCAATTATTATTTGCTGCACAACAGTGATACTAAGTGCTGGCAAACAACCGCAATGCTGCCAAATGAATCACATAAATAATGAGATGTTAGTTTTCCAAAGCCCGATTCAACCTACGGTGATGAGCGATCGCACTATCAACAGATGCAGCGTGGACTAACACCATACTGTACGGACTGCTGGTTTGACGGCGGTGGTGCAAAGGTGATCTACTACGAGCAAAGACACCTTTTGGAGGATACGGATTGCACTCACCCAATAACTAAACAAGCGCGATCGCTGCCAGATGTCCGTGTTACTTTTGAACATTGAATACTAGGTCGTGGTTTTGTGCAGGGGGTTTGACTGTAGCCCAATGTGTTGCCTCTGGCTCTGATATGCCTACGCCAAGGGGTGTAATGTATGCTGCCTTGTACCTCCGGAAGCAACAGTTCTACGATTTGCTTTAGGCAAAGCCCGATCGAGCGCTAACGAAACCATGAGGGGTTGAGACGTGCTACTAATATACTACAAGCTTCTGCTTTAGGGGTAAGCACCGTTCCTGACAATTGAGTACCACAACGTCTGAAATCTTTTCCCGGCAAGCAACCAAGGCTGTGAGCTTTCCTGTTTTTGTCAACGTCGATGAACAAAATGGAGATGCGAGAGCGTTGAGAGGTTGAGTCTAACTCAACCTCTCTTGACCTTTTTACCCTAACTCAAATTTTTAGTGGGCAATTGACAACTGAGCAGATATGTAGAACTTGTGATTGTCAAATTCGATATATCGCGATAGATTAATTTTAAGGTTAACGATATATCGCGATAACTCACAATCACAAGGAGCAAAGTATGTTCAGACACAGACAATTTCATCCCGGTTTTTTCGTGCCAGCATGGGCAGGAGAAGGACAAGGACTTAGCAATCCATTCTTCATGAGTGGGCGACATGGACGCAGAGGTTCGTCGGGTGGCGGATGGGGAGATGAGCCTCGCACTCGTCGCGGTGACATTAAGTTCATTCTGCTTGGGCTTCTATCTGAGCGTCCCCAGCATGGTTATGAATTGATGAAAGAGCTAGAAGCACGTCGTGGTGGCTTTCGCCGCCCTAGTCCAGGCTCTGTTTATCCCACGCTTCAGATGTTGGAAGAAGGCGGTTATTTGACCAGTGAGGAGGTCGAGGGCAAGCGGGTTTATACGATTACCGAGAGTGGCAGACAATTCTTGAGCGATCGCAACCAGCACTCCCATTCAAGAAATGCTCACGATAGTTTTACAGAAAATAAGCCTTCTGAATTGATTGAATTGCGGCATACTTTAACCCAGTTAAATGATGCTGTCACCCAAGTTGCTCGAAGTGGCAATGTGGAGCAAGCCAATCGAGTACGCGATCTGCTTGTTCAGGTAAAGCGTGAGATTTACAAGCTGCTTGCAGAGCAGTAAGCGGGAGGTTGTTATGTTAGAGGTAACGAACTGCCCAACTTGCGTTGCTGTCTGTCGTACTCCGGGTCAAGATGCTGAGGGTTTACCACAGCTGAGAGCCTTTCAAAACACTGATGCACAGCAGAAAATTGAACAGTTGAAAAAATCTCTACACTATCTTCAGGAAACGCTTCACAAGGAACAGGCGACTGCAAAAGCCAAGATTCTCAGTCTAGAAGCGGAACTCTCAAAGCAAGCGAAAACCGCTTGGCGTCGATTGAGGCAAGTTGCTGTAAGCATTCAAAACCAAGCTATCAGAGCTTGTACTATATTGTAGTATGTTCGATAAAGCTTGCAGAATTAACTGGAGTTCATGTGGGAATGCAAATTGAACCATACGACCCTCGCCACCTTGATGCTGTTATTCGTCTTTCGCTTCGGGCATGGGCTCCGGTCTTTGATTCGATTCAGAACGCGATGAACGCTGATGTGTACCAGGCATTCTATCCCAATCATTGGCGTGTGAGCCAGCAAAAAGCTGTTGAGGATGTCTGTGCTGCGGAAGACACGAACGTATGGGTTGCTATCGATGCAGGTTCTACTGTGGGATTTGTAGCCGTGAAACTACACTCAGACGACAGCATGGGTGAAATCTACATGGTTGCTGTCGATCCAGACTTTCAAGGTCATGGCATTGGTAGTGCTCTGATAGAATTCGCTCTGGCTTGGATGAAAGATGCTGGGATGTCTATTGCTATGGTTGAGACTGGAGGTGATCCTGGTCATGCCCCAGCCCGTCACACCTATGAAAAGGTGGGCTTCGAGCTATTCCCAGTTGCCAGATACAGCAGATTGCAAGTTCATGAAGTACAGTAGCAGCAGTTTGTGAACCAGTTGCGTAGGTGTTTTGGATTGACTAAATCAAGTGCAGTAGCAAGCAAAGTATCAACCATTTT
>NZ_JAMPKB010000113.1:0-12472 GCF_039961925.1 Trichocoleus sp. DQ-U1
TGAATGGATAGAGATAGAGGCTTATCGGGACTGGAAAAGTTTAGTAAAGTATGTCAAAAATGTGCTAAAAAAAGTCGGAACCGAATATGTAATTAATTTTGCTTAAGCACTTATATATCAATTAAACCAATGCCGGACGATTATTAACCAAGGGATATCCAGCACTTCCCTCTCGGTAAAACATATTAAACGTATCAAATGGAATAATCCTCCCATCGGGATGCACAATGTGGATGCAGGAACGTTTTACAGAACGGACATCGAAGTTAAAGGGGTCAAGAAACTGTACAATCATCACTCGGAATATATTTTCGTAGGTAATTCCTTCAGGAACAGGTAGTAGTGGCAAGCAACAAAGTAACTGTTTTAAAGATGTTGCAGAAGATGTGGGTGAATGGCTAGTGGAAAACAAATTAAAAATATTTCGCTTTAGCTCATCATCCTGTTCATAAAGAACAGAATTCGGCATGATTTTTACAAAATTATTTGGCTCCAAAAGCCCAGTTAAGGGTATCACTTTGCCCTTAACTTTTAGCGCGTAAGCCATTGCTAAACAATCGGGATGGCAAGGAACTGGGAGAATATCTTCTGGTTTAAAATAGGGACTCTGCTGTAAGATAGAGCGACGAACTTCTGTGAGAGTGTAGCGGTCGCGCTCATGCTCAAATCCCTCCAGACGCCCTGCTGCCTGAATCGGTTGAAAGGTAACACCCCGCACGCATCGCTGTTGCAAGGCGTATTCAATGATTTTGCCAATTTCGCCGTCGTTTAGCCCTTTTTTCAGGGTAACGACCAAAGTTGTCGAGATGTTAAACTCGTTGAGATGCGCGATCGCTTGTTCCCGAATCTCTCGCAAATCTGTCCCACGTAACTCCTCTAATGCTGCCGCCTCAAAGCTATCAAATTGGAGATAGACTTCAATTCCGGGCATATACTGACTTAAGCGATCGCAAAAATTTCGGTCTTTGGCAATTCTAATACCATTGGTATTGATCATTAAATGGCGAATTGGCTTCCTTTTAGTAATATCCAGAATTTTAAAAAACTCTGGATGAATCGTTGGTTCGCCCCCACTAATTTGCACAACCTGGGGTTCTCCTTCATTCGCCACCACCGCATCAATCATCCTTTCAATTTGCTCTAAGGTGCGATGACGCCGGGATTGACTGGAATATTGAGAGACTTCTTCTGTGCCCGAATCTGCGTAACAAATTGGGCAGGAAAGATTGCAGCGATCTGTTACTTCTACTAAAGTTAAACAGCTATGTTGTTCGTGATCGGGGCAAAGTCCGCAGTCATAGGGGCAGCCATATTTTATGGGAGTATTAAATTTAAGCGGCATATCCCCTGGTTTGATAAATTCCTGGGAGAGTTTGTAATAATCGATATCATCAGCAATTAAGACTTCTTGATGTCCGTGGGTAGGACAGTGCTTTACCAGGTAAACGCAATCATCTCGAAAGATAATTTTTGCCTCTACTTTGACGAGACATTTAGAGCAAACGCTGTTAGTTAAAGCATAGAAAAGGTAGTTTCGAGTAGGCATATATTTTTTTGTTAAAATGATTACAATCGGTTGATCAGCTTTCCTGATTGATTCTAGGTGTATGGATTCACAGGTTTCCAATTATAGAAAAATGCTTCGTTATCATTTGCAACTCAGTTATAAGATTTGAGAGAAAAGATTGATCGTTAGAGAAATTAAAGGTTAAAGTGTTGCCACTACCAATTGGATAAGTTGTTTTTCCAGTCCATTGGATGTGTCCTAAATTATTAATTTCTGCTTTTAGGTTTATCAATCCTTCCATTGTACTTAGCTCTGCAATACCAGATAGCGTTTGAGATATCTCTTTAAGTTGTTCCAAGAAACTAAATATTTCCTCAGTCCGTATATCACCCAAAAAATTAGCGTGATAGCCAGGTAAGATTATCTCAATTTCTGAATTAATCCAATTTCTATCCCAATAATCGTCTGCAATGAGATTATTTATCCCTTGAATGCGAATGATTACTTTTTCTTGATTTCCCTTGACAGTAAATTGCATTAGATGATTCAAAAACGAACAATTTTAGAATGCTGTTCCGATAATATAAAATTCCCAATAAACAAGCAATCTGAATGGCGCTTAGCCCGTAGATGGGATGAAAATCTGGCTTAATGAAATCAATTAATAGACGAAAGCTTAAATAAGAAACCATGTAAAACTTAAATAATTCGCCTTCTTGCCGATGGTAGCAGCTGCGAATTTGTAAAAATATCATTAAAATTAGTAAAAAAATAACTTCATATAATTGAGTCGGATGCCGGGGAATGCCATCACCAAAATCTACTCCCCAAGGTAATTGAGTGGGAATGCCGTAAGTGCGATCGCTTAATCCCGTCAAAAAGCAGCCAATCCGTCCCACCGCCGTTCCCACAATCAAGGGATAAACAAAAACATCGCCGGTAGATCGATTGACACCAATCATTTTCTTGGTAATTTCTACACCAATTAATCCACCGAGTAACGCCCCTACGACCGTTTTTCCTTGAAGGAGAACCAAAAAGAATAGTTGCCAATTATTCCCAATTAAATCGATGTGCTGTAGTAAAACCAGCGCTTTCGCACCAACTAGCGCCCCTACCAAGCCACCGACAATTACCGAACTGCGCTGCGTGGGTGCGATCGCATCTTTGCGAGCATTTTTGATTAATAAACGGAAAGCGATCGCATACGCCAACGACTCAAACAAAATATGAGGGTGAATCCGCACCGAACCCAGCCACAAATAAACCGGGAAACTCATTATTTGTATCTCCGCTTGAGGATAGTGCCTCCTCGTGGCTTGAAAATATACCCGACAAGCCCTGTTGCCTGGAGCTAGACAGAGGTTGCCTAGACGATATCATACCCACCCAAGCTTGTAGAAGCTATATTTCCTGGAACTCTTCACAGAAGATTGCTATCCTCTGCTAAAGGATTAAAAATTTCTTGCCAGCAATATATGGGAAGGCATTTTACATGCAAAATCTAAATCTTCCGCATAAAAATTGTTAATAACTGTCAAGTAATAAATAAAAAACTATATGATGTGTAAACATGCATCGCCAGATTTGAGAATTAATCAGGACTAGAGTCTCCGTCAACATCAGGGAAAGCATCAAGGAGATGATTTGAGCGAACTAGGTAGGTAAAGTGAAAAATGGCAATCCCAGCGGCAGAATCCCCCATTACCGAGAGCAGCAAAGTGGAAGCAGAGAATAATCGTTTCTTCACGCTCTCACTGGATATGTTTTTCATCGCTGGTTTCGACGGCTATTTCAAGCGACTGAACCCGATGTGCGAAAAAACGCTCCTGTTCACATCTGAGGAATTTCTAGCCAAGCCGTGGATTGCATTTATTCATCCCAAAGACCGGGAATCTACTCTGGTTCAATTGCAGGAACTATCCAGCACCGGGGAGACGGTCACTTTTGAAAACCGCTTTCGCTGCAAAGACGGAACCTACAAATGGCTGCTGTGGAATGCCGCTCTGTGCGCGGAAGAACAATTAATTTACGCCGCTGCCCGTGACATTACCGAGCGCAAACAGGCAGAAGAGGAACTGCGGCAAAGCGAAGAGCGTTTCCGCTTGTTAATCAAAAATGTCAAAGACTATGCAATTTATATGCTCGATACCAGCGGGAAAGTTATTAGTTGGAACAAAGGGGCGGAGAGGCTGAACGGGTATCAGGCAGAGGAAATTATTGGTCGGCATTTCTCCTGCTTTTTTCCTTCCAGCGAGAGCAGGAGCGGCAAACCTGAGCAAGTTCTACAAAAGGCAGCATTAGACGGTCGGTGTGAATGGGAAACTTTACGCTTACACCAAGACGGGTCGCAGTTTTGGGCAAATGTTGTCGTGACAGCTTTACGAAGTGAAGATGGACGGCTGCGCGGCTTTGCCACAATAACGAGGGATATCACCGAACGCAAGCGATCGCAAGCAGCGCTGGAACAAGCAAATAACGACTTAGAAAGACGAGTCGAGGAACGCACCGCTGAATTAAAAGCCGCCAATGAGCTGCTAAAGAGGGAAGTTAAAGAGCGTCAGCAAGCGGAGAAAGCTTTGCGACAATCAGAAGCGCAATTGCGAGAAAAAGCAGCAAAGCTAAAACAGGCCTTAAGCGAATTAAAACAAACTCAAACCCAGCTGATTCAAAGTGCAAAAATGTCCAGTCTGGGGCAATTGGTGGCTGGTATTGCCCACGAAATCAACAATCCCGTCAGTTTCATCTACGGGAATCTCGACTACGCCATTCACTATATTCAAAGCTTGATCGACTTGTTGCAACTTTATGGAAAACACTCCCCCGAACCCCCTGAGGAAATCCAGGATCTGATAGATGAAATCGATCTCGATTTCGTGATCGCAGATATGCCGAAACTGCTGTCCTCAATGAAGTTAGGGGCTGACCGCATTCGGCAAATTGTCGCCTCTCTGCGGAACTTCTCGCGCCATGACCAAGCAGAAAAGAAGTCGGTCAACATTCACGAAGGCATTGACAACACTCTGAGATTGCTGCAAGACCGCTTAAAAGCTACCGCTACCCATCCGGCGATCGAGGTCGTTAAAGAATATGGCGACCTACCATTGGTGGAGTGCTATGCCGGTCAGTTCAACCAGGTATTAATGAATATCCTCAATAATGCGATTGATGCCCTGGAGGAGGCAGAGGGACCCAGAAGCAAAGGGGCACAGGAGATGGTATCTCCCTGGCTTTCTGGCTCCCCGGCTCCTCAGTCTTGTATTCGGATTTGTACCGAGGTCAAAGACAGCGATCGCATCGCCATCCGGATTGCTGATAATGGCCCTGGGATGAACGAGGAAGTCCGTCGTAAGTTATTTGACCCCTTCTTTACCACGAAACCGATAGGCACAGGTACGGGACTCGGCTTGTCCATTAGCTATCAGATTGTCGTCGAAAAGCACGGCGGTCAATTGACTTGTGTTTCCGAACCGGGAAAGGGGGCAGAGTTTTTAATTGAAATTCCGATTCGGCAGACTCGTTCGGAACCAGCTCTGTCTCGGTGCGCCTGAGAAACAATTAAAAGTTAGAAATTAAAGTTTTAATTGACTTGACAAACCCACTTCCAAAGTGGATGACTTTGCCCTTGCTGGCGAATCCGATATACCTGTTGCTCTAAGCGATGTTGTTCCCGACTGGATATTCCTAGTAAAATATTCCGGCTTTGCCACACCAATACAGAAGCTGTCATGCCAATGCACAAAGCAAGTCCCAGAGCTGGCAGTGGATTGTAATAAAGTCCATATCGCACTGCCGCCCAGGTAAAGTATTCCCGCAATAGAAAAATTGGGTAGCGCAAGCCCCAGAGACTCAAGGGACCAATGGTAATCCAAAGCAACCCGGCGACCAACCACCTGCCGTAGACAGTCAGCCGGTGTAACCTTTGCACTTGCTGTTGGAAGCTTGGGTCATCAGTATGGCTGAGGGGGTTGCGGGTCAGAGGTTCAGAAGGGCACAGGGGTAGAGGAGAAGTTGAATCTAGATTATCCTGTACTTCCCCGCTCTCCGGCTCTCCAGCTCCTCTGCGCCCTTGCTCCCAGCGATCGTCTCTTGCCTGATTCATTGCTTCTTGCCTTATGCCCTTCAGATTTCATCAGAAGCTTTGGGTTCCGTTGCCGCAATAGCGATCGCTTGACCCGTCCGTTCTCTCCACCAAGCTAAAAGGGTACTCGCAATGAAGATACTGGAATAAGCACCAGCAGCAAACCCAACAATCAGCGCTAAAGCAAAGTTTTTCAGCGTTTCTCCACCAAAGAAAAAGATGGAAAACAAAGTCAACAACACTGTAAAGGTGGTGTTAATCGAGCGAGTCAGGGTTTGATTAACCGCGTCTTCGACAATCTGGTTAATATGCTCTCCAGGATTCAGTTTAATGACTTCCCGAACCCGGTCGTAGATCACCACCGTATCGTTGACTGAGAAACCGATGATCGTCAAGATAGCGACGACAAATAAGCTATCGACTTCAGTACCGAACACCAAGCTCAAGATGGCGAAAAACCCTAGGGTGATCAAAACATCGTGGAGCAAGGCAACAAAGGCGAACAAGGAGTAGTCGAACTGGAAGCGGAAGGTCAGGTAAACAAAAATACCCACAAAGGAGAGCAATATCGCCAGTAAACCAGAGGCAAATAACTGGCGTCCGAGAGTCGGACCCACCGTGTCTATCTGAGTCTTTTGGGGATCGAAGGCTCTGAGTTGGCTTAAGGCATTTTGCAGCTTGGTGCGTTGGTCAACATTCAACGCTTTGGTGCGGATGGACACACCCGGCTGAGTTTGCCCTTGAGCGTTCCTGGTTAACGCTTGGATGCTACTGTCACCCAAACCCTGAGCCGCGATCGCTTCCCGAACCGTCGCGATATCAATCGGTCGATCGCAGTTGTTTGGTTTAGAACAATCGAGTTCAAACTGCAACCGCGTACCGCCGACAAAATCCAGACTGGGACGTAACGGCGCACCGATCTGCGTCCAGTTGATTACCATCGCAATCAGTCCACTCAGGATCAGGACGGCAGAAATCGTCCACCAGAGCGATCGCCGTTTGATTAGATTTAATTTCATGACCCTACCTCTGGCTCAGACTTCCTTGACGCCTGCAAATTCGGACAAAACCATTGTGGCTTGCGTAATTCTGGAAAGCTGATCGCTGTCATGAGTAGGGTACGGCTACAGGTAATTGCTGTAAACATACTCACTAAGACTCCGATTGCTAGCGTCAGGGCAAAGCCTTTTACCAGACCCGAACCCAGCCAAAACATAAACCCACAAGCAATTAACGTTGTGACGTTACCGTCCAAAATGCTGGAAAATGCCCGATAAAAACCAGATTCTACCGAACGATATAAACTCTTCCCGGCTCTTAATTCTTCCCGCGTCCGCTCAAAAATCAGTACATTGGCATCTACTGCCATCCCGATACTGAGAATAAAACCAGCAATCCCAGGGAGAGTCAAAGTAACGCCGAGTAAAACAAAGGCAGATAAGCACAATAGCGAATAAATGACTAACGCTATCCCAGCAATTGCCCCCGGTAAGCGGTAATAGACGCCGATGAAGATCAATACCAAAATCAGACCACCGATAGAGGCGTAAATACTGCTTTGGATACTATCTCGACCTAGGGTGGCTCCCACGGTACGGTTTTCAATGATTTCTACGGGGTAGGGTAGGGCACCGCCCCGCAGCTGGACGACCAACTCGTTAGCTTCTTCTAAGCTAAAGTTGCCTGTAATCTCGGCACCGCCGCCGCTGATGCCTTCTTGGGCATACTTTACTTCAACGGTAGCAGCGCTGAGCAGTTCTTCATCTAAGAAGATCCCCAAGGTGCGTCCCGTCCCGGCGATATTTTTGGTTAACTGGGCAAAGCGTCCGCCTCCTTCAGCATCAAAGGAAATGTTGACACTCCAGTTGTCGCTCGTCTGAAAAGGTCGGGCGGTCGCTCCCGTGAGGTTTTTGCCCGTGAGTGGGGGGTTGGTGCGCTCAAACAAAGCTGCGATCGCTTGGTTACTCCGCTGGAGAGCTTCCTGATTTTTAGCGATCGCCGCTTCATCTTTCGTCTTTCTCAACTCCTCCTGCTTCGCTTTTAATTCCCGTCGCAGCTGTTGTTCAATTTGCAACTGGGTTTCCGAACCCGGCTTTTGTTCGCGGAAATCCAATTGAGCGGTGCCACCCAGCACCCGTTCCGCTTGCTCCGGATCGCTGACCCCCGGTAGCTGCACCAAAACCTGGTCTTGTCCGACCGTTTGCACGATTGCTTCAGAGACCCCAAGACCGTTAATCCGGTTCTCTACGACTTTCTGAACTGCTTCTAAATCTTCTCGCGTGATTTCTTTGCCTTCAGTGGGTTTCACCTGAAGCGTCAGTTGCGATCCCCCTTGAAGGTCTAATCCCAGCCGAATTGGAATCCTGGCAAGCACGGTGATAGAAGCAATCACCAGAACCAGAATTAAGGCTAATAAAGAACGCTGTCTCTGCATACCACGACCCGCTCAAACAAATGCTATGATAATCCCTTTTGGGCTGGTCGAGGCGGATTGATTGTCAGCGGGCATTAGTCATTAGTCATTCGTCATTGGCAATTGACTCAGACTAGGGACTAAGGACTAATGACCGATCACACTTGGAGTGCCATCATCTTTTGCACGGCTTCCACAATTTGCTCTGGTTGGACAATCGTCAACCGCTCCAGCGCTCCATTATAAGGTGTGGGGATATCCTGGGAAGATAGCCGCAGAACGGGCGCATCTAGCTCATCAAATAGCCGATCGTTAATTGAAGCTGTCAATTCTGCCGCAATTCCGCCGGTTTTCATGCATTCCTCTACGATAATCACCCGATGGGTTTTCCGCACGGAAGCACCGATGGTATCGAAATCCAGCGGCTTGAGGGAAATTAGGTCAATTACTTCCGGATCGAAACCTTCTTTTTCCATCTGTTTTGCCGCTTGCATAACATGGTGACGCATCCGCGAATAAGTGAGGATCGTGACATCCTTGCCTTGCCGCACGACTTCTGCCTTATCTAAGGGCAGCACATATTCTTCCTCTGGTAAATCTTCTTTCAGGTTGTAGAGGAGGACGTGTTCAAAGAATAAAACCGGATTATCGTCGCGGATGGCAGCCTTTAACAATCCTTTGGCGTTGTAAGGTGTGGAGCAGGCGACAATTTTTAAACCCGGTACTGCTTGGAAATAAGCTTCTAGTCGCTGAGAGTGTTCGGCACCCAATTGACGACCGACGCCACCTGGCCCCCGAATCACCATCGGAATTTTGAAGTTACCGCCGGAGGTATAGCGCAGCATTCCAGCGTTGTTAGAGATTTGGTTGAAGGCAAGGAGCAAAAAGCCCATGTTCATGCCTTCGATAATTGGTCTGAGACCTGTCATTGCAGCACCTACTGCCATGCCGGTGAAGCTGTTTTCGGCAATGGGGGTGTCGAGTACGCGCAAGTCACCATATTTTTTGTACAGGTCTCTGGTGACTTTGTACGAGCCGCCATAGTGACCGACATCTTCACCAAGGACAAATACGGCTGAGTCGCGAGCCATTTCTTCGTCTATGGCTGCGCGGAGGGCGTTGAAGAATAAAGTTTCTGCCATCGGTACAGTAGAGGAGAGGAGTTTGATCGGGTCAGATTAGGATTTTAACCTCTTGAGGCTCTAGAATTTTGCTAGCGATCGCACATCGCTCTGGATTGGTGAACCGGAAGCGATCGCACTTTGTTCATTGTAAAATAATTGCCCTATTGACAAAACTTTAAAAATATGCCTCAAAAACCCGTCTTCTTTGAGAAGACGGGTTTTTATTGGAAAATTACGATGAATCAACTAACAACCTTCTCGACTTCAAGCACCTTTTAAGAGCCAGCGAATCTCTAGTACAATTCTGGTTTGGGTGCCTTTTTTTAAAGCAGGCGGAAGGTGAAGGGATAGCGGTAGGGTTGATCGGGATTACCCAAACAGTGAGTAATTGCCAGAATCGTCAGTGCCCAATGAACGATAAACCCGATAGGTCCGAGGATAAAGCCCAATAAACCAAGGGTGATAAAAGTTAAGAAGGCAATAATCGCTCCATAGAACCAAACATTGAAGTGAAAGTTGATTGCTTCTTTGGCATTGTCTTTCACAACTGGATCATCGGATACAAATAACATCGCGACGGGTATCCCGATAGACACCAGTGTCGTACTAAGAAAGATCGAGCCATGAGATAGTACCGACAACAACTTTCGCTTGTCCGTGTCGTACATCTAAACCCCCTAATGCTTCTGTTGCGTTGCCTCTAGTCAAGACTGTAACACGCGATCGCTGGGGGTGAGCCGCACGCTAGCGAACGGCTTTCCGTACCCGAAAGGCACAAAAGTTTCTGGTACTAAAGCAGAGAGAATTTATCCTGAAACAGCAGCAGAATTTCCGTCCCTAACCACAGATGTTTGCCGATATTGCTGCTGAACGGGAATTGCGATCGCGAACTCCGCCCCCTGTCCCGGTGCTGAAACGCATTTCAAGCTGCCGCCGTGTTTTTCGACTACAATTTGATAACTGATAGATAACCCCAAACCTGTGCCGCTACCAACAGGTTTAGTTGTAAAGAAGGGGTCAAAAAGCTTTTGGCGTACCTCCTCCGTTATCCCAAGACCATTATCAGAAATCCGAACCACAACTTGACGATCGTCTTGAACTTCAGTGCGAATCCGAATCCAAGGCAGGGGCGCTGGGGAACGAAGCTGCTGAGGAGAGTGTACCAAATTCTCCTCTGCACTTCTGCGCCTCTGTGCCTCTGCCTCTTCTAGGGCATCAATTGCATTGGTGATGATATTTATAAATACTTGATTCAGTTGCCTCGCATAACACTCGATGGGGGGCAGATTACCATACTCTTTAATAATTTCAATCGCTGGGCGTCCCAGTTTCCCTTTCAGGCGGTTTTGCAGGATCAGCAGCGTACTGTCAATGCCTTCGTGGAGATTAACCGCCTTCACCTCCGCCTCATCCAAGCGCGAGAAGTTTCGCAACGATAAGACAATTCCGCGGATACGGTTCGTCCCCGCCTTCATTGAGGACAGCATTTTGGGTAAGTCTTCCTGAAGAAAATCTAAGTCAAGGTTCTCCACGACTGCGGCAATTTCAGGAACAGGTTCGCAATTGTGTTGCTGATAGAGGCGAATCAGATGTAGTAATTCTTTTGTATATTCGTCGGTGTGAATTAGGTTGGCGTAAATAAAGTTAATAGGGTTATTAATTTCGTGAGCAACACCAGCAACCAATTGACCCAAGCTAGACATTTTTTCGCTCTGAATCAATTGAGATTGGGTTTGTTTCAACTCACATAAGGTTTTTTCTAGATGAAGTGTCTGTTCTCTTAATTGCGCTTCCGATTTTTGTAAAGCGATTTCTGCCTGCTTGCGTTCGCGAAGCGCGGCTTGCCGTTCGCTAATATCGCGTACTATTACCAAAGCTTCTGATTCTAAGCTACGCGCATACCGAGCCTCATAATCGTGCTGGTTGCCGTCTAGGGAAGTCATTTGATACTCGTAGAGTTGTGTTTCACCGGAAGCGATCGCTTTCGATACGTTGTACATGGTAGCTTCAGCCAACTCGGCAGGTAATACCTCCCACACACTTTTCCCCAAAAAGTGGCTGGGAGGCATCGCCAAAGCATCTTCTCTAGGCGCTTGAAAGTCCATAAAAGTCCCATCACTGCAAATCCGAAACAACATATCCGGTAGGGCTTGGATGAAAGCGCGATTTTTCGCTTCGCTTTCCCGCAATGCCGCCTCTACTTGCTTGCGTTGAGTAATGTCGCTTGCTACGACTACAATCCCTTTACGGCTTCCATCTGGGTTGAATAAGGGCACCTTGGCGACATCAAACTTCTTCGCTGAACCATCGGGTAATAAAATCTCTTCTTCGTAATGGCTAATGGTTTCTGCACGCCACGCTCTTTCATCGGATTCTTGACAATCAAAAAGAGCTTCTTGATAAAATTCTGTATATTCTTCTAGTTCTGCGTCTGTCTTGCCCTGATAATCGACACCTTCGAGCTGAAAAAGCTTCAGTCCTTCTTGATTCGAGATCAGCCAGCGTCCTTCACCGTCTTTCATATTCACCACGTTCGGAACCGCATCAATCAGGGTATTCAGCCAGTATTCTTGACTTCGCAGCTGCACCTCTATCTGCTGACGTTCCTGAATTTCTGATTTCAGTCGGCGGTTGGCTTCCTCGATCTGAGCGGGACTGGGCAGTGCTAGGATGTTAGGAATCAATGACATCAATACGATACCTGTCGCCACAGAAATCACAGCCGCTACAGCTTTCACCAACCCTGACAGCCAATACATTGGGTGCCATAGGGTCCAGATTTCCAACACATGACTCGTCCCACAAGCGATGATGAAGCTGCCAAACAACAGAAATACCCAATCAAAGGGCAAATCGCCTCGCTTGCGGACAATGTAAACCAACAGCAGCGGAATTGAATAATAAGCCAGGGCGATTAAACCATCTGACAGAATATGCAGCCACACTAGCCCTGTTTTCCACAAATAGCAGTGTCCGTGCGGGATAAATTGCCCGGAAGTAAAAAGATTGTGCAAGAGTGATGGCATAAAGTCTCCTTGGGGTTGCTACTTTATAGCTGAATATCGTTCGCTTGCGAGAGTTGGCACGGGTAGGTCTGCACCGGATAAATTACAGTTGTTTTGCTCTTGCAAAAAGACGGTTGGTTTCTTAGCGTAGAACTTAAAAAAAACTTGCTTTGCTTAGCGCCTTGGATTTGGATTCGTCAGCAGTGCGTAATTTTAGATAGGAGACGAGTAAGTAGCTGGGACTAATTAAATATAAGATGGCATAAAGCTTCTAAACGGAGTTTTCCATTATTTATGCCTGCTCCTATTCGGATTATCTTAAGCGAAGCAGAGGACTCAATG
>NZ_JAMPKB010000114.1:0-12380 GCF_039961925.1 Trichocoleus sp. DQ-U1
AGCTCCGTATACGGCATACCAACTCCCCAGTGTCTTGATGCTGATCTACTCCCTTATTGTGCAATCTCGATTATGAACTGGCACACTACTTGACCATTCATGCAGGAGGTCTAATAAATCGGCTTCTTGGGCTGTGGACAGATGTAAAATATGCAAGCGTCGCTGATACTTTTTAGATAAATAGAGTGCCAATTCGGTAGCTCAAAGAGCGGCTTGATTATCCTGAATTTGAGAGTGAATGGCTGGAACGTGAATTCCAGCAAATTCTTGTCGTCGCTGGTTTATCCGAGCTTGGTCTTCTGCGTGAACGGCAATTAAGCGATTTCCCTTTGCAAAAATAGACTCCAATACCGTATCTCGACCCACCAGTAATTGACCGTGCATCGACCCCATAAAAATTTTGATTCCAGAGGTGGGATGCGCCTCTATAAGATCCGACAGATATTCTCCGGTTGCCCCAATAAAAAAGCCATAATTAACTAAGCACTTCTGGGCACCTCGTCGCAACTTATCATCGAGAGCCGCCTGGGTAGTTGTCAGAGGGCGAGTATTGGGCATTTCCAGAAATGACGTTACCCCGCCTTTAGCACAAGCACAACTCGCCGCGAACAAATTTTTTTGTGTTCGAGTCCCGGTTCTCGGAAGTGTACCTGCGGATTGATGACTCCCGGCAACAAAGTCAGACCTTGAACGTCTATATCTTTATCCACTAGTAGACTATCAGATGCTAGGATTTCCAGATGCTAGGATTTTAGTGCAACCCGGACAATTTCCCGACCCAAGGTTTGCACCTCCCCAACCAAAAATTCACCCGTAGGCGGGAGAATTCGAGCATTGCGAATCAACAGAGAGGGGACAGAAAACATGGTAATCAGTTGTTGATGCAGTAGTTAAGTGTGAGCGACAATTGTATGGTGCGATCGCGCTTTGTCGTAAGATGGCACTTTTCTAAACTGACCATCCAGCAACCGGGTAAACGACAGAAGCTAAATATCTGTAATATTAGCCGGATATATTTAGACAAAATTTGTACACAATATATATAGCGAATCATCCGTCTTCCTTAAAATAAATAATTACCTAGGGAATCAATTTCATTCATTTGCTTGAGTGATTAACCGTTTATGACTGACGTGCAGAATCAACAACCTGACCTCAACCCCCAACCAAAAGCCGAAAATCCTTTCATAGAGGGAATAAAAACGATTGGCTTGAGTGCCATTCTGGCCTTTGGAATTCGCTCTTTTGTGGCGGAAGCACGCTACATTCCTTCGGGTTCAATGCTGCCTACACTACAAATCAATGACCGTCTGATTATAGACAAGGTTAGTTACAACTTCCGATCTCCACAGCGGGGCGACATTGTGGTGTTTGCGCCGACCGAAGCGCTAGAAAAGCAAAACTTTCACGATGCTTTTATTAAGCGCGTGATTGGTTTACCTGGGGAAAAGATAGAGGTGAAAGGGGGACGGGTGTATGTCAACGGGAAACCCCTGTCAGAAAAATATATTGAAGAACAGCCACAGTATACCTATGGGCCGGTGACGGTGCCAGAAAACTCCTACCTGGTACTGGGTGATAATCGCAACAACAGTTACGACAGCCACTATTGGGGTTTTGTCCCCCGCGAAAAAATCATTGGTCGTGCTGTGGTGCGCTTTTGGCCCCTCCAACGTGCCGGAGAAGTGGATAGCGCTCCAGCTTATACCAAGGAATAGTAGGGAGTAGGGGCGAGTTTCACCAAGATATTTGTGCGTCACTAAACCCCTGGCTCAATCCGCCCCTACAGTTAGATATTTCTTCGGTTTGACTGACTAATTACCCATTACCCAAGTTTGTAAAACCCGACCCGTCAGCGATCGCCCTAGCCAAGGGGTATTTTCTGAGCGGGATTTTAGGGTTTGTCTGTCCGCTGTCCAGCTTAGCTGGGGATCAAATAAGACCAGTTCAGCCGGTTGACCGGGCGCGATCGCTGGCGGTTTTTGCTGCAAACACTCCGCCGGATGGGTACTTAAAACCCGCCACAGTTCTAAAGCTGACCAGTCACCAGTCGCAACAAAGGTGTGCCACAGAAGCGATAAAGCCAACTCTAGACCAATTACGCCTGCGGGTGCTTCGGAAAAGGCGACTGTTTTCTCTTCGTAGGTGTAGGGAGTATGGTCAATCGCGATCGCGTCTAACACCCCACTCTGTATCCCCTGAATCAGCGCCGCTTGGTCTGAAGAATTGCCGAGAGGGGGTTCTAGTCGCAAGTTCGAGTCGTAACTGCTTACCGCCTCCGTATTGTGCAATAAATGCATCCAGGTAGTACTCGCGGCGATTGGTAAATTCCGCGCCTTGGCATTCGCAATTAGCTCAACGCTGCGAGCGGTGGAAACGCGCATGATATGGACAGGGGTGCGAGTAGCTTCCACCACTTCTAGCAAAGCAGCCAGCGCCGATGTTTCTGCGATCGCTGGGTTTCCTGGCAAGCCAAAGCGAATCGACGCCGTGCCTTCTCTCATCACCCCATTGCCGCTCAAAGCGCGATCGCAAGGCCACAACGCCACAGGTTTTCCTAACGGCTGGAGATATTCCAACAGGCGTCGCAGCAGCGCCAGATTCTGCACAGGCTGTCCATCTGCAAAGCCTACCACCCCAGCCGCCGCCAGTTCAGCCAGGGATGTCATCTGCTGCCCTTGGATACCAACAGTCAGCGCCCCCCAAAATTCAATTTTGGATTTTGGATGTTGGATTTTGGCTTGTTGAAGGTAGGCTAAACCCCCTAAATTGTCGAGAACGGGTAGAGTATCTGGCAAGATTGCCAGTCGAGTAAAGCCCCCGGCTGCTGCCGCATCAACGAGCGAGGCTAAGGTTTCCCGCTCTTCAAACCCAGGCTCACCAGAGTGGCTGTATAAATCTACTAACCCTGGCCCTACGACGAATCCCCGACAATCCCGGACAGTCGTGTCAGCGGACAAGTCAGAAATTTCAGTTTCGACTGCTTGGATATAACCGTCAGCAATCAGAATATCGGCAATCTGGTCGGTTCCAGAAACTGGGTCGATGACCCGTACTTGTTGGAGCAGTTCATTCATAATCGTTTCGAGTTTTGAGTTTTGAGTTTTGAGATAAAAAGTTTCTTCATTCAAAACTCAAAATTCATAACTCATCACTCTACAATGCACCGGCAGCCGTTTGATCGAGAACGCCCCCACCTAAGTGAGTTGTGACATTCATCGCTTGCAGCACCGGCGTACTTTCTGGCCCTTGAAGATAGTCGATAACCGTCACTGCCCCGTTCCCCTGCTTAATGCTCCAGAAATTTTCTGGATTTAAACCCAAAAGGTAGCAGAGTAAGACTTTGTTCGTGGCGTCGTGAGCAACCACCAAACCTGTTTTCGGTCGATCTCCAGAATAAGACGCGACCATGTCTTGCCAAGCTGCGATCGCTCGATCCCAAACTTGTTGTAAGTTCTCTCCCTCTGGCATCTGCACCGTCTCCGGAAACTCTCGCCACTGTTGCAGCATCCCCGGATACGACAGCTCGATTTCTTCTTCAAATTTCCCTTCCCACAGCCCGTGACTAATTTCTGCCAAAGGTGCCTGTAGTTCAATCTGGACGTTGGGGTGATATTTCAGAATTATCTCGGCTGTTTCCTTGGGACGCAGCATCGGGCTAGTTACGGCAAAGTCAATCGGCACATCCTTGAGAAATTCCGCCGCCTTCCGGGCTTGTTCTCGACCGTTATCGTTGAGGGGAACATCAATTTGCCCTTGAAAGCGTTTCTGGCGATTCCAGTCGGTTTCCCCGTGGCGTACCAGCAGCAAACGGAGTCCGCGATGACCCGGACGCGGCTTTGGCAGCACTTCTCCCACATGGGCAGTGAGATTCATCGACTCTAATTGCGCCGGTTTGCCCCAACCAGCGGCAAAATTTAGCACGCTGATGCCGCAATTCGACTGTTGAATCGAATGGTAGCGCTGTGGCGATATTCCAATTGCCGTGCTGAGCAAAGCCCGGTTGATGCCGTTATGCCCGACGATTAAAATCGTGTCTCCTGCATGGCGGGATAAAGTTTCCTGCCAGAATTGCCGCGCTTGCTCGTAGATGGCTAAGACTGGGAAGTGTTCTTTTAATCCCTCTGGCGTCGGGACGCTCATCCGAAATTCCTGGGGACGCTCATGCCAACATTGGTAATCTTCAGGAAATTTCTCCTGCACTTCCACGGAAAGCATTTTCTGCCAAAGGGGTAAATCAATTTCCATCAAGTTATCGGACGCTGTTAAGGGGGCAGGCGTCGCCAAACTGGATTGAACGATCTCTGCGGTTGCTTTCGCCCGTTGCAGGGGGCTACTGTAAATCGCATCAATTTTCAAGTTACTCAGAGTAGCGCCAAGTTGACGGGCAGTCGCGCGACCTTTTTCCGTCAAAATTGATTCATCACAGCGGCCCTGAATTCTACGCTCACTGTTATAGCTGCTCTGACCATGACGCACGAGAATGACTCGAGTATTCAGGGTGATATCCTCCGTGGAAACTAGCACTGCAAAGACAGCAGCCTACATATTCTTATTCGCTGGCTCAGCTAGAGAAGAATTAGGTCGGCTCTGCCTCAGTTTGGTAAGGTAAAGTTCCCCTAATGCTCTAGGCGGGAAATCTACGCCCATCATCAAGAGCAAAAAGGTTCAGGAGAATTTTAACCTGTCCCGGACACGCATCTAAGATATTCCTCATAGGTGCCGTGACACTAAGAGCCTACAGGAGTTTTCATGACAATTAAGCGGTTGCTGTTGGGGTTGCTGACAATTTTGGCTTTGTTTCTGATTACCCACTCATTACTGGATAGCTGGAATCAGCCTCAGATTCAAGGTCGCCTGGAACTGTACCAAACGAATTTGTTACTCCAAGCGAGTGAGTGGCAGGGCGACAAAGCTGGTGATGCCAATTTGACAAACGCCCGGAACGCTCTTTTAGGTGAAGACCCTTTAAGAACTGCCCAAAAGCAGTATGAGGAGGCGCGTTCGGAGGATCGAGCCACTCTGGAAAAGCTGCAAGGACAGCTCGAAAAGCTCAAATCGGAAGCTGATTTGAATCCCGATGCAGCCAGATCGCAGCCGCAATTACCAGCGTCAATCAACAAGGTAAAAAAGCTGATTGCTGAGCTTGACTTGCGGTTGGGAATTTTACAAGCTCAACAAGGACAAACAGACGCGGCGATTAAAACTTGGACGGAATTAATTAATCGGTCTAAACAGGAAGCGGCGAGCGAGTTACAGACTAAGCCAGCGGCGATTTTGGTGGGACTTTGGAGCGAGCCACCCAGCCTGATGTTGGATGCCCAGCCGCAAATTCAAGAGCATTTAGACGGCTGGTTCCGCGATCGCGCTTTGACTAAACTCTACCAAGTACAGGATCGTCAGGAGGAGCTGGCAGCACTCCAGGCACGAGAACAGGAACGTGCCGAAGCTGCAATTGTAAAATTAGCGATTGTTGGAGCAATCCCGCTAGCGGGAGTATTGGTGGGATTAGGATTGCTGATTTTTCTGCTAGCAGGAGTGCTAATTAAGGGAAAAGAAGCCATCCTCGCTCAAAATGGCGATCTCCCTTGGACAACGCCTTGGAATGCCGAAATTATTTGGCAGGTGTTCGTCGTAGGCTTTTTCTTTATCGGTCAATTTCTGCTGCCGCTCTTTTTTAGCTTACTGCCGCTAAACCGAGCCAGCTTTGATATTCGGACACAAGCTGCTTTTGTTCTAGTGAGTTACGCAACATTGGCGTTTGAGTGTCTGCTGGTTCTGTATTTATCTATCCGCTCTTTTTTACCGTTGCCAGAAGGTTGGTTTCGATTCAATTGGCGGGGAAACTGGATTCTTTGGGGATTGGGCGGATATTTAGTCGCGCTGCCTCTAGTGATTGTGGTGTCGCTGATTAACCAAAAGCTGTGGCAGGGACAAGGGGGCAGCAATCCGATTTTACCGATTGCTCTAGAGGGGCAAGATAGTGTGGCGCTGGCGATCTTTTTCTTGACGGCGGCGGTGGCAGCACCATTGTTTGAGGAGTTCTTGTTTCGCGGTTTTCTGTTGCCGTCCCTCACCCGTTATATGCCCGTTTGGGGAGCGATCGCGCTCAGTAGTTTGTTCTTTGCGATTGTTCACCTGAATCTCTCAGAAATCCTGCCCCTGGCGACTTTGGGGATGGTTTTGGGAGTGGTGTATACGCGATCGCGCAACCTCCTTGCACCGATACTCCTCCACTCTCTCTGGAATGGTGGCACTTTGCTGAGTCTTTTCCTCTTGGGTAGTGGATCTGCGTGATGTTTCCTTCCAGTCATTGTTAAGAAGAATCAATGCTTTCCGTCTTGTGATAGATGCGTTACCCAACTGGGAACACTAAAAGCGGAAAGCAAATTTTTCAAGGGTTCACACAAATGAGGGATGGAAACTCTACTGATGCCAGCAAAAAAATCGCCGCTGGAGTCTGCGGGATTCTTATCGGGGCTTTAGGTATCCATAAGTTTGTTCTTGGCTATAACACAGAAGGCATCATCATGTTGCTGGTTAGCCTGCTTACCTGTGGAATCGGTTCGCCAATTATGGGCATTATTGGTTTGATCGAGGGAATAACTTATTTGACAAAATCTGACGAAGAATTCGTCAGCACTTACCTTGTTAGCAAGAAAGGTTGGTTTTAGATCGACCCCTGCGAGAGCGCTTGGGTAGACGCTAGCTTAACTTGAGCCATGTCTAAATTATCTCGCTCTAATCTGTCTAGCAATGCTCGACGGATTCGCTGGTTGATATTAGGAATATGTTCAGCACCTCTAGTGGGAACCTACTTTTATAACCAAGGATATAAAGTAACGTTCCTAGTTTGCCCAATTCGGCACTTTACGGGGATTCCTTGTCCTACGTGTGGCATGACTCGGTCTTTTATGGCAATTGTGCGAGGAGATTGGAGTTGCGCCTTAGCAGAACACCTGTTCGGCCCGGTTTTATTCGCTGCCTTTTTGATTGCAACAGTTCATATTACACTTGAACTAATCGCGGGACGTAAAATCGCCGTCTTGTATGTTCAAATGCTTAGGACCCGAAAGCTACAGGTGCTGAGCCTACTTCTAATTTTAAGCTACCATGCGTTGCGCTTGTATTATTTATCAAAGTCTGGAGAACTATATCTTGCCTTGGTTCATTCACCATTGGGTCAGCTATTTTTTTGAGGAATTCATGCTTGTGTAAAAAGTTTGGTTTTTAGGTCAAATTATTTGCGATCACTTGTTTGTATTTTGTCGTTTTTGTAACGATAAATTTAACAGATAGGGCGATAATTTATTCATGTTTAAATTAAGTTGCTTCTGTAAATCTTTCTCATGACTTAATATGCTAATACGCAAACCCAAAAAACTGATTTTACCCATGTTCCTAGCTTTGTTAGGTATGGGATATTTCAGTGTAATGTCTAGCTTAGAGATTAACTTCTTCTTTAGGGGCTATGCCGCGCTCATGCCAATGCAGGCTCTAGCACTGGTCTACGTGATGTATCTTCGCTGGAGTAGCCGTTGACCGTTCGCGGGTAACTAACTTAAAAAAGATTAAGAATTTTTGCGCGATCGCCCGGACTTTCGCCTAACCTCAAAATAGAGACGCTAGAACAGTCTGGCGTTGAGGTGTCGTGGAAAGTCCCAAGATTCTCTATGCAATCCCCCCAAACCGTAGCCGCTACCCCTGCATCGCCGCTAGAGACGATCGCCTTGGATGTCACAGGCATGAAATGTGCAGGCTGCGTGAAAGCGGTAGAAAAGCAGCTAACCCAGCATCCAGGCGTCGTTTCTGCCCGCGTTAATCTGGTGACAGAAGTCGCTGTCGTAGAATGCGAAGCGGGTGCGATTGACCCGGTTGCGTTAGCCGAACAGGTGACAGAAGCCGGATTTCCGACCCAGCCTCGTCTCGCCACTAAAACAGGCGAAAAAGCAAAAGAGGCTCTGAGTCCAGCAGAACGGCACGCCCTAGAAAATCGCCAGCAGTTGAGGCAATTAGTTATTGCGGGCGTTCTGATTGTGCTGTCGGCAATGGGTCATCTTAATCAACACTTCATCTCTTTTCCCGCTTATTTTTCACCCCTGACCAACATTTGGTTTCACTGGGGATTAGCAACGGCAGCGTTACTCTTTCCTGGACGCCAGATATTAGTCGATGGGTGGCGGGGCTTGCGGCGAAATGCTCCCAATATGAACACCCTGGTGGCGCTAGGAACGCTTACAGCTTACACGGCTAGCTGCGTGGCGTTGCTATTCCCTCAGCTCGGTTGGGAATGTTTCTTTGATGAGCCGGTCATGCTGTTAGGCTTTATCCTGCTAGGGCGCACCTTGGAGCAACGGGCAAGAGGTCGTGCCGCCGCAGCCTTTCAGGCATTGTTGGCGCTCCAGCCGAAAGTTGCTCGTTTAATTGCCAATCCTACGGCTGCTGGCTCTACGCCCAGAGCCAAGGGGAACGACTTCGGGGGCATTGAAATCCCCGTTGAGCAAGTCCGAGTAGGTGAATGGTTGCGGGTTTTGCCGGGAGAACAGATCCCGGTCGATGCAGAAGTGGTGGCGGGTCAGACAACGGTGAATGAGTCAATGTTGACTGGGGAGCCGGTTCCAGTCGTGAAGCAACCGGGAGACTCGGTGGCGGCTGGGACGCTGAATCAGTCGGGAGCGATCGCGATCAAAGCAACTCGCACCGGCAAGGACACGACTCTGGCGCAAATTGTCGCCCTGGTCGAAGAAGCCCAAATCCGGAAGGCTCCCGTGCAGCTATTGGCGGATACGGTGGCAGGATACTTCACCTACGGCGTCCTGGCAGCAGCGACGTTCACGTTTTTATTTTGGTACTTCATCGGCTCTCAACTTTGGCCTGATGTCACGATGTTGAGCGCAGTGGGGATAGAAAGCCACTCAGCGATGCACGCAGTCATGCACCATGCCGCTGGCATGGGCAGGGAAACCCCACCTCTACAGCACTCAGCTTTGTTACTCAGTTTAAAGCTAGCAATTTCTGTCTCTGTCATCGCTTGCCCCTGCGCTCTAGGCTTAGCGACCCCCACGGCAATTTTGGTGGGAACGGGTCTGGGGGCAGAAAGAGGGCTGTTGATCAAAGGCGGCGACGTGCTGGAACGGGTACACCACCTGGATATCGTGGTATTTGATAAGACAGGCACTCTCACCACGGGTCATCCCATCGTGACTGATTGCTTGCCGATGGGGAATTTGATCCCGGAAATCCTCCTCCAACTGGCGGCGGCGGCAGAAAGTGGCACCACCCATCCCCTCGCGGAGGCAATCGGGGAAGAAGCGCACCGCCAAGAGTTAACGATTCCCACTGCCGAGGAGTTTTATACGGAACCGGGACTAGGGGTATCGGCTTTGGTCGAAGGCGTGCGGGTTTTACTGGGGAACGCAGATTGGTTGACTCAGCAAGGAATTTCCCTAAGCGAGTCAGAACAAAACCAGGCTCAGCAACTAGCCTCTGCGGGTAAAACGGTGGTTTATGTCGCCGCTGACGGTCAATTAGCGGGGTTGATTGGCGTCACCGATACCCTCCGTCCAGATGCGAAAGCAACGGTGTCACGCTTGCGGCAGATGGGATTGCGGGTGATGCTGCTGACTGGAGATCGGCTGGAAGCGGCTAGGGCGATCGCGTCTCAGTTGGAACTTAATCCAGACTCGGATGTCTTAGCAGATGTCCGTCCAGACGCCAAAGCCGCCGCGATTGCCCAGCTACAAGCTCAGGGTCAACACGTCGCAATGGTTGGTGATGGCATCAACGATGCCCCCGCTTTGGCACAAGCAGATGTTGGCATTTCCCTCCAAGGGGGAACCGATGTCGCCATTGAAACTGCTCAAATTGTTCTGATGCGCGATCGCCTTCTGGATGTTGTCAAGTCAATCCAGCTTTCCCGTGCGACTTTCAACAAAATCCGCCAAAATCTGTTTTGGGCGTTTGCCTACAACACTATCTCCTTGCCAGTTGCTGCGGGTGTGCTGCTACCCACTTTCGGGCTTGTTCTCAGCCCATCTGCTGCCGGAGCATTAATGGCTTTTAGTTCTGTCAGCGTCGTCACTAACTCGCTTTTGCTCCGTAAATCTCTCTCTACCGATAACTGATTCAGTCTAGGCGCGTTTAATCAGTCGGATTGGTTTGTTACAAAAATCTTAAATTAAACCTGCTTTTCGATAACTGCCAACGAACAATTGACCGCTAACTCGGTGTGCCACAATATGATAGAGGAGATTATAACCCTCCAAACACATCAAGCCTGCTCCAAGCTGACGACACTGGCTTCAGGGAAGGCGAGGGTGTTACGCTGGAGTCCTGCCAACCTCCGCCAAAGCGCCTCTTGTTTTCCTCAAGATAATGCTCGGTCGAGTGTTGATATTCAGGGTGCAGGCACAGGCGCTTATCCCGCCGGTTGAGAATGGTGCCACTGTTAGTCTAAGTAACTGTTTTTCACAAACCAACCGCCCTCTCTTAAATAATTTTTCAATGGCTGTAAAACTGCATCTGAACCATATATTGATTATTGAAGATGATCAGGGACGTAAGGAGTTTCCCTTAGAAAAGCCGGAATATTGCATTGGCAGAGACCAGAAGTGCGATATCCGGTTGTACTCCCAATTTGTATCGCGTCGGCACGCAACTTTAGTGCAAAAATTGCGTGCGGATGGCTCTTACTATTATCGAATTGTCGATGGCGACAAAGGCAAGCCCAGCGCCAATGGTCTGTTGATCAATGGTCGAAAACTCCAAGCTCACGATCTCGAAGATGAAGATGAGATTGTGTTTGGGCCGCAAGTGCGGGCACGCTACTTCCACCTGAAGCGAGAATCCATTCCCACGGGACCTCCAGATGAGTGGGACATTACCCTGATTAGTCCCAATATGGTTGGCGATGGGGAAGAACCTTAATTTTCTCCATGAAGATCTCGCCTGAGAACTTCCCAGGGGGAAGCTTGTCTATCCGGCGACGCTTTCAACTAGTTGCCAATGGCGATTTTCCGCGATCGCCTGATGCACCTGATAGAACATCTGGTGGCAGTGGTTGTCCACTTGCAGGGGCAACTCTTCGTTTTTCACTACAAAATTCATCCGCACTTCTCGGTCGGTAGCGGTCGATTTATCGATGAGCACTTCCACCGTCACCAGCTTGGCAAAAGAGACGTGACCCGGTATCTCGCGAGCCATCAAGTAGTCTCCAGTGTTGTAGATAATATCGAAATTACAGGACTCCAAAACTTCTATGAGCACCTGCTGGAGACGCTCAAGGGGAACTGCAACGATAAATGAACAAGTATAGCGAGCCATAAAAAATCCCCGACGTCATATCCCTCGACCCTCTTATCATACCGAACCTTCGTTTCGGGTCAGAAAGGAATGCTTGCTTCTAAGGCTAGAGCCATCACCCAGCCTTTATCAGCTTCCAGCATACCAGTCGCTCCTCCGGAAGAACTAAGTAGGGAAGTTACCAAAAGCACGGGGTGGGGTTGACTGATACTTTGGAAGAATGAAGGATGAGTGGGGTGTGGATTCATCGGTGCTGGTGAGCAACATCCCGATCTTGAGCAAGAAAAAAGGGCTGTGATGATAAGGATTGGGGAATGCAGGGCAAGCTGATTGTGTTTGAGGGAGTGGAAGGAAGCGGTAAAACAACTCAGATGCAGCGATCGCGCGATTGGCTTCTGGAAAAGATGAAGGCAGAATCTCCGATTTTCTCGCAGGTGGCGATCACCAGAGAGCCAGGGGGTACAGAATTGGGTAAAGCTTTGCGCCGCTTGTTGCTCGAAGGGACTCTGACCCACCCAATTCAAGACCGGACAGAACTATTGTTGTATGCAGCAGACCGCTCGCAGCACGTTGAGGAGGTACTAAAACCAATCCTGACGGCGGGAGGAATTATTTTGTGCGATCGTTACACCGATTCCACTATCGCCTATCAAGGCTATGGTCGAGGTCTTAGCCTATCTTTAATCGAGAAGATATGCCAAATGGCGACAGACGGGCTGGAAAGCGACCTCACCCTGTGGCTAGATGTTGACGTTGAAATAGGTCTAGCACGCGCTAAAGCCAGGGGAGCCGCCGACCGAATGGAGCAAGCAGAATTGGCGTTCCACCAACGGGTACAGCAGGGGTTTAGAGCCTTAGCAGCAGCCCATCCCCAGCGGATTGTGCGGGTGGATGGCAGTGGCACTGAGGCAGAAGTCCAAGGGAAAATTCAGGCTATCTTGACTCAACGGTTTCGGGAATGGTCTCTAGGGCGTGTCATCAATTAGATAAGCTAGAGCAAGAGAGAGAAGAAAAGGCTGAGCAATGACACGACGGTATGCCCTGCGCGATGACCAATGGGAGCGGCTCAAAGACTTGTT
>NZ_JAMPKB010000115.1:0-12238 GCF_039961925.1 Trichocoleus sp. DQ-U1
CGTATTTCATTAGCTTTACTTATGAATTACCAGGGGTGAGCGTAGAAGACAGGTGAGCGAGCGCATAATTTCAGACCTCATATTACCCCAGCGACGACTTTTGCAAGAGGTCTATTAGTCAGATCAGCTTTACTGAGGTCGGTAGTAAAAAGGTTCGCATTACTAAGATCTGCTCCGCTAAGATCAAGCTGCTCAAGGTCAACTCCTCGCAAATCTGCGCCGGAGAGGTTTGTTCTTTTGAGATTAACCCCAAAAAGGTCAGCTTTCAGAAACTTTGCCCGGCTGAGGTTTAATCCAGAAAGGTCAGAGCCGCTGAGATTCGCTTCGGAGAAATTCGCCTCGCTAAAGTTAGTGTTCTTGAAGATAGCGCCATAGAAAATTGCTCTGCTGAGGTTTGCCTGACTGAAGTTAGCTTCAGTCAAGTTTGCATCAATAAAATTTGCTTGGCTAAGTTTCGCCTCTGTTAGGTTTGCTTGATTGAGATTTGCCTTCTGGAAGTTCGCGCTAAAAAAGTTTGCTTGACTTAGATTTGCCTGAGTTAGCCTTGCTTCTAAAAGGTTCGCTTGCCTTAGATCTGCTCCATAGAGATTTGCCTGAGCTAGGTTTGCTTCGCTAAAATTCGTGGATTGGAGGTCTGCATCTCTGAGAATTGCCCCTGCAAGATTTGCGCTACCAAGGTTTGCTTGAAAAAGTTTTGCCTGGCTCAGGCCTGCGTTACTTAGATTAGCTTGACTGAGATCCGCATCTCTAAGATCTGCATTGCTAAGATCTGCATTGCTAAGATTTGCATCTTTGAGCTTTGCTCCTAGTAGATTAGCCCCTCTGAGATCTGCTTCTCTAAGATCCGCGTTGTTAAGCTTTGCCCTTTGAAGATTTGCTCCAGCCAGCTCAGGTATTATTTCTTTGTTTTTTTTCCTCCACCTATTCCACTCAGATGCTCCTTTATTGAGGACAGTGAGGTGTTTCTGATTTACCATATAGCTTGACTGGCTTTTATTTGGACTCGACACAAAGACTATAGGCTACTACCCATAGTTCAGATGTTCTATACAGATGTAGCACATTTGTCTAAGAGATAATTAAGGGTAGCAAATGTAACGAGAGTTTGAAGCACTAACACTCTGCGTTGTACTGCGCGATCGCTGCTAGGTATGAGAATTACCACTGCCCTGCCTAGCTAAGATACAAGCAGTAAGTCACTACAGGGAGCCGTCATGGTACAGTACAACCCGTTGCAGCATCTTCCCACCGCTGAAGAACTGCCTGAAACTGACCATAAGCCTGTGGAAAGTCAACTAAAAATTCTGGTTGCCAACTTGTTGGAAGAAATCCTGGCTTGGCTTTGGCAGAACCGCACAGACTGGTTTTGGGGCATCAATATGGGGGTCTACTATGACCCAGAAAAATCTGCAATTGTCCCTGATGGATTCTTAAGCTTGGGAGTTGAACGATTAACTCGTGCTGGGGGACGGTTGAGCTATGTTATCTGGCAAGAGGGCAAAGTTCCTCTTCTGGCACTTGAGTATGTCTCTAAAACTTACGGTCAAGAGTACGACAACAAGAAAGATGAGTATGCCAGTATTGGCGTGTCGTACTATGCGATCTACAACCCGGAGTACCATAGGCGTGACAAGCACAATCCCTTTGAGGTTTATCGCTTGGTGGATGGGCAGTATGTGCTGCAATCCGGCGAGCCAGTGTGGCTACCTGAGATTGGCTTAGGAATTGGGAGGGCGCAGGGTACTTATCGGGCTTGGACGCGGGAGTGGCTGTACTGGTACGACCAGAATGGTAATCAACTCTCTACACCCTCGGAAGTTGCACAGCAGGAGCGTCAACGGGCAGAGCGTTTGGCTGAGCGACTGCGGCAGATGGGAGTTGACCCGGATACTCTGTAGAAATGCGATAAGCCTGACGGCATGCTTTGCGATCGCGCAGCAGCTCTTCATGAGCGCGATCGCACTACTAAAACCAACGAATAAACAGTCGTAGAGCCGTTATTACCAACAACTACTGCCAAAATGATATCGAGTCAGTGGCGACAGCAACGGATTTAGATAACTCTCTTCTTGAGAGACTAAACTAATATCCCTATACCCCTAAACTTGCTGACCAACCTTCAGTACCAACTAAATTCATTCGTGGATGAGTAGACTTTTCTGATACATTGAGTTAGCGATAATTTGTTGTAACCCATCACTAATGTATATGGCAAAATATAACATACTTTGTTATATTTTTAAATCTTTATAAAAACGATTTTTAAATAAAAAATATAATGTAATGACTAATTTAGTAAGCAATATAAATACTAATAAATTCCAGAAAGATACCAAATTCTTGATGTTAATTTATAACAAATGGATTGTCATGCCACATAGGAGGCTGTCGCTATTTTGAGACTTTCAGTCAAGTAAAATTTATAAGCTTTACAATAAAGAATTTAAAAAATCAGCTATAATTAGAATTTTCTATTATTTAGGTTCATTAAATTCTTTATAGAATATTTTTTTACACCTTAGTTTTCCTTTTAATTCTATCAGCTTAAAGAAAAAGGGATATAAATTTAATTCTCAAATAGGATTGCTATATCTATTAACAAGACAACCTAAAAAGAAAAATTTCTATGCCACCTCAACCTGGTTCACCTTCAGCAATATTTGTGCCGCCACCAAAAAACGCTCGATTGAGACGTTTATGGGGTAAGCGATCGCTGCGAGTCGTATTGATTGTGCCATTTGTGCTTCAGGTGCTCGGTGCAGTAGGGCTAGTAGGCTATCTTTCGTTTAAGAATGGGCAAAAAGCTGTCAATGATTTAGCGGCTCAATTGCAGCGTGAGGTGAGCGATCGCGTCAACCAACATTTGGATAGCTACCTGGCAGCCGCCTATGAAGTAACAGAGCAGAATGCCTTTGCTATAACTCACGGGATAATTGATCCGAATGATTCAGAAGGATTAGGACGCTTCTTCTGGAAACAGATGAAACTATTCAAGACCATTGGTTATGTTATTTATGCCACTCCATCAGGTGACTATATTGGAACTGGCTACGATCTCTATCCCGATCGGCCCCAAACGGATGAAGTATTGCCGCGACGCTACGGCGACAAACTAAACCGCACCTATAACCTAGACGAACAGGGAAACCGAATTGGAATCGCGGAGGTGATCAAGTATGACTATCGATCGGAAGACGGGTATAAAGCCATAGTTCGGGCAAAGGGACCGGCTTGGGTTGGTCCTATTCTCTGGGTGGAAAGTCCTGACATTATTTCAATTGGCTTTGGTACCTCAATCTACGACAAAAACAATCGGCTAATTGCACTCATTGGAGTCGATCAGCGGCTCTCTCAAATCAGCGACTTTTTGAAGCAAATTCAAGTTAGCCCCTCTGCAAAAATCTTTATTCTTGAACGCAACGGGCTGATGATTGCCAGTTCCAGTTCGGAACCACCGTACCGACTGGTGAAGGGAATCGCCGAACGATTGAAGGCGATAGACAGCAAAGACCCCTTAATTCAGGGAACGGCAGCCTTCTTAATGAAGCAGTTTGGTGATTTCAAGAAGATTGCTAACAGGCAGCAATTAGACTTTCAACTCAAGGGGCAGCGTCAGTTTGTGCAGGTCACTCCTTGGCGAGACCAGTATGGATTGGATTGGTTAGTCGTCGTTGCTGTGCCAGAGTCTGATTTTATGGCACAAATTAATGCCAATACCCGCAATACGATTGTGCTGTGTCTAATTGCCTTTATCGTTGCGATCGCTTTAGGCATCTTAACGGCTCGTCGCATCACCCGACCGATCGAGCGCATCACTCAAGCCTCGGAAGATATGGCAGACGGCAGCTTGGAGCAAGCAATTGAACCCGGTAACATCGTTGAACTGGAAAAGTTATCAAACTCCTTCAATCGCATGGCAGGGCAACTTGAAGACTTGATTACCGGGCTGGAAGACAAAGTGAAGGAACGAACGGCTGAGCTTGCAGATGCGAATGCTGAAATTAGTGCCCTGAATGAACAGCTGCAAGCCGAAAACGTGAGAATGGCAGCAGAACTTTCGGTGGCTCGTAAAATTCAACAAATGATTCTCCCCAAAGACGAGGAATTGAGACAGATCCAGGAACTCGATATTGTTGGGTTGATGAAGCCAGCCGATGAAGTAGGTGGCGATTACTATGATGTGCTACGCCACGACGGTGGCATCAAAATTGGGATTGGCGATGTTACGGGTCATGGACTTGAAAGCGGTGTAATGATGCTAATGACCCAAACTGCCATTCGCGTCCTGTTGCAGCATCAGGAAACCGACTCAACCAAGTTCTTCAGCACTCTGAATCGCGTGCTTTATGACAATGCCCAACGCACAAACTCGCAGAAGACGCTTTCCCTAGCAATGTTAGATTATCAGGCTGGCTGTATTAAGTTAAGCGGGCAGCATGAGGAAATGATTGTGGTGCGCTCTAGCGGTCAAATTGAGCGAATTAATACAGACAATCTGGGCTTTCCCCTAGGATTAGTTACAGACATTGATGAGTTTATTCAGCAGACGCAAGTACAGCTTCAGCGCGGAGATGGCGTAGTGCTCTACACCGATGGCATCATTGAGGCAAAAAATTCACAGCGGCAGGAGTATGGGCTGGAAAGACTATGTGACGTGCTGAGTCAGCATTGGCAGCGATCCGTGGATGAGATTCGGCAAGCAGTCCTTGCTGATGTGCTGCTGCATATTGGGGACAGCAAGATTCTGGATGACATTACGTTACTAATTCTGAAGCAAAAGTAGACCCGGTTATGCTCAAGAACAGAGACTCAAGCAATATGGTTCAAACCTTTGGAAATTTTGTTGAAGATGAGTCGTCTAGTCCAGAGTATTTAGCGATCGGTTTCTCATCCAATTCCATTCCGTTAAAGCAACTGTGGCGCAACAATGGATTATCTGCCAGCTTCGTTGCCGACTTCTTGATTCCCTTTTTTCCTGTTGCTAAGGATGAGCCAGATGCCGTGAAGCAACGCGGTCGAGTCATTGGTGCTGTGCGCTATATTGCGAACGAGCTGTTGGAAAATGCCATGAAGTTTAGCGATGAAGCCTCACAGTACCCCATCAGCATCAAGCTGGATTTAAGGCGCGATCGCCTGGTTTTCCGCACAACCAATGCTGTTGATTCCCAACAAATTGCTCCATTTCAAGCATGGATTCAAGATCTCCTCAGTTGCGATACCCACGAACGATTTATCCAACAATTAGAAAAAAATACACAAGAAGGTTGGAGCAGTTCTGGGTTAGGCTTGCTAACAATTATCAATGACTACGCAGGCATACCGGGCTGGAGATTTGAGACAATTCAGCAAGATCCTCCCGTTGCAACCGTGACAACGACAGTGCAGTTACCTCTATAGACCCATACTACAAGTGAACGCTATGAGTGAATCGGCTGGGCTTGAAATTAAAGATGACGAGTACCGGGTTTGTTATAACCCAGAAACAGCAACTGTAACGTTTCAAGGAGAACTTCAGCTTAACGGAATGAATGAGTATGCTCCAATCATGACGCTATTAGATGAGGTCGTGAAGCAAGCGCCGTCTGTTTTAACGCTGGATTTGCGGCAACTAGAGTTTTTAAACAGTTCTGGTGTGAATGTATTGCTCAGTCTCGTGATTAAATTGCGAGATAAAAAAACAATTCAGCTGATTGTAGAAGGTTCAGAAGCTGTATCCTGGCAAAGTCGATCGCTCAACAACATCCGACGACTAATGCCGACAGCACAGCTTAATATTACCTAATCTAATCTAATTTAATCCAAGCTTGATTAGTGCAATTTTGCTCGATGCTATGAATCAAGACTTTTTGCCTGAAAAACCAATCGAATCCCTTACGGCTCAAGCGAACCGCAGACAGCAGTTGTTTGGCGAAGTTGAGCAATTGAATTTGGCGATCGAGGAGATGAGCCGCAGGCTAGAAACGCTGCAACAAGAAAAAAACGATTTAGAAATCTTACTGCAAGCCGCTACTGAACACAGCGACCAACTCTTAAGCGATTTGCAACGGCAAAAAGGCGATCTAAAAATTATGTTAGAAGCCACTACTGAGCATTCCGATTCTATCGCCCTAGAGTTGAGACATCAGGCACAGGAAGAGCGGCGGCAGCGAGAAGAACAGTTTCAATTGATTACGGAAGCAACTCCTGTAGGGCTGGCAATTACTGATATAACTAGCAGTCAATTTCTATATGCTAATGAGCAAATGGGAGCGCTATTTGGGCTTTCCGCTCAAGCCTTGCTGACGTATCAAGCGTCTGAATTTTACGCGAATGTGAGCGATCGCCAGCACGCCATTTCTTTGCTAACCACTCAGGGGCAATTTCAAGGAGAAGTGCAATTTCGCCGAGTGGATAAAACCTTGTTTTGGGGGTTGCTCTCGTTGCGCCCCTTTCGGTTTCAAGGTGCAGATACCCTGTTGACTGCCCTTTATGACATTGACGCTCGCAAGCAAGCTGAAGAAGCTCTACGCTTAGCAGAAGCCAAATATCGCGGCATTTTTGAACATGCAGTTGAGGGCATTTTTCGCTCAACTCCCGATGGGCAATACATTGAGGTGAACCCGGCGATGGCAGTGATGTTTGGTTATGAGTCGCCTGAAGCCATGACGCGGCAGATTACCGATTTATCGCAGCAGATTTATGCGGAGCAAGGCGATCGCGATACCTTTAAGGAACTGATGGCACAACAGGATGAAATTAAAGATTTTGAATATCAAGCCTATCGACAAGACAGTAGTTTATTCTGGGTATCAGAATGGGCAAGAGCAGTGCGCGATGCTCAGGGGCATTTGCTTTACTACGAAGGAAGCTGCGTCGATGTGACGAAGCGTAAACAAGAAGAAGCGGCGCTCAAGCAACAGTTGCAGGAACTGAAGATAGAAATTGACCAAACCAAGCGATCGCGTGAGGTTGCTGCGATTACTGAAACAGACTACTTCAAACAGTTACTAGAGGAGGCAGATAGTTTACGCTTCAATGAAGAGCTTTAGTATCGATGCAATTGTCATATCTCAAATTATTACAGCTCTAGGATATGACCGGCTCCGACTGAAGCGCTTCTGAAAAAGGGACGCATAAAAGACACAAACTTGATATAAAACGCTTAAATTGATCGAACATGGCAAAAATTGTTTCAATTCATTCGTTCCGAGGTGGCACAGGAAAATCCAACACAACCGCTAACTTAGCAACCACGATCGCATCTGCGGGTCATCGGGTTGCGGTGATTGACACAGACATTCAATCCCCTGGAATTCATGTATTGTTTGGTATGGCGGAAAAACCGCTCAGCCATACTCTGAATGATTACCTATGGGGAAATTGTGCGATCGCTCAAACGGCACATGATGTGAGTCCCTACGTGGTTAAACAGGCGAATGGTAGCGTGTTTCTGATTCCATCCAGCAGTGAAGTTGGAGATATCACCCGCGTACTGAAAGAAGGCTACGATGTGCGGTTGCTCCGCAATGGATTGCGAGACTTGGTGAAGGATTTAAACCTGGATTATGTGTTTGTAGACACTCATCCTGGTTTGAATGAAGAAACATTACTCTCGATCGCCATCTCCAATATTTTGCTAGTGATTTTGCGTCCCGATCGCCAGGATTTTCAAGGAACAGCTGTCACCGTCGATCTAGCGCGAAAGCTGCAAGTTCCTAAAATGCTGATTGTTGTGAATCGAGTGTTGCAAAACTCAGATGCCGAAGCAATTCGGCAGCAGGTTGAAGCAAAATATGGGGTTCCTGTAGCAGGCGTCCTGCCAAACTGTGAGGAAATGATGCAGCTTGCCAGTAGCGATCTCTTTTGTTTGCAGTATGCCAATCATCCTTTGACTCAAGTGATTCAGCAAATCGCCAATCGGGTGATGACTTGACCACGGATTGCACTGATTTTTTGCAAGCACGGCAATTAGACTAGAATTCTAGGCTGTGTTTTAAAACTTTTTCTCTCCCCTTAAAAAAGCGGAACCGAACCGCTCACAGTCCTCCTTTGCAAGGGACATTTAGGGGAGCCTCAACCGCCGAAATGCACGATTGAATCCCTTTAAAACACGTCTTAACCAAAGCACTTCTTTAAAGGCGGCTTTGAATCATGTTTGCTAACACGTCCGAAAAGCAAATGCATCGAGTCAGATGGGCCATAGCGCTGGCTTGGTTATTGCTAATTGCCTCGCTGTTCTACGATCCTATTTCTCCGTGGCTCACCGATTCCAACCGTTGGGGACTCCTCCAGATTCACTCAGACAGTTGTGTGATGGTGCAGGGTGAGTGTTTAGAAAAAACTCCTTATGCGTTAGGAGCACCCATCTTTTGGGGAGTTATTATCCCCTCTTCAATCGCCATTCTGCTGATATTTGGGCATGAACTCTGGCGACGGATTTGTCCCCTGTCGTTTTTCTCTCAAATTCCTCGTGCCTTGGGACGGCAGCGACAGCAGCGACGCAGCGATCCAAAGACCGGAAAAGTTCGCTATGAATTAGCCAAAGTCCCGAAGCAGTCCTGGCTGGCTCGCTATCACCTCTACTTACAATTTGGGTTATTGTACTTAGGTTTGTGCAGCCGCATTCTCTTCATTAATGCAAACCGGATCGCACTTGGAATATTTTTAATCCTGACGATTCTCTCTGCAATCCTGGTGGGCTATCTTTACGGTGGTAAATCTTGGTGCCAATATTTTTGTCCGATGGCTCCCGTTCAGAGCATCTATGCTGAACCACGGGGATTACTTAACAGCACAGCCCACGAGAACGATCGCCAAACCATTACGCAATCTATGTGCCGCACCGTTACTCCAGACGGAAAAGAGCAGAGTGCTTGTGTGGCTTGCCAAAGTCCCTGTATTGATATTGATGCCGAACGTGCCTACTGGAACAGCATCACCGCTTCTGAACAACAGAAACTCTACTATGGCTATGTAGGACTTGTTATTGGTTACTTTGTCTACTACTACCTGTATGCAGGCAACTGGAATTACTACTTCTCTGGGGCTTGGGTACATCAAAACAATCAACTTGCTACATTGCTCAGTCCCGGATTTTATTTGTTTGGTCGGGCGATCGCGATTCCGAAGCTGCTAGCCGTGCCGCTAACGTTGGGTGCTTTTACAATCGGGGGCTACTGGTTAGGACAGAAATTAGAGAAGTATTACAAAACCTATTTACGGCGTCGGCAGCAATTTCTCAGTCAGGAACAGGTGCGGCATCGGATGTTTACGCTTTGCACCTTTGTCGTCTTCAATTTCTTTTTCATTTTTGGGGGGCGTCCCTTCCTTCTGCTGCTGCCTGTCCCCATCCAGTACCTTTATACCGTTAGTATTGCCATCGTCAGCACCCTATGGCTGGCTCGTACCTGGGAACGAAGTTCCAACCGATATTCCCACGAAAGCCTTGCCCATCGCTTGCGGAAGCAGTTGAGTAACCTGAAACTGGACGTCTCTCACTTCCTAGAAGGGCGATCGCTCGACGATCTCAGCGCCGAGGAAATCTATGTATTGGCAAAGATTTTGCCTGATTTCACAAAGGAGAAGCGCCTACACGCCTACAAACAAGTTCTGCGAGAGTCGATCGAGCAAGGATACGTAAATGTCGGCAGTCTAGAAGTCCTCCAGCATTTGCGTCGCGAACTCACGATTAGCGATGATGAGCATCACAAAATTTTAGGTGAGTTGGGGATTGAAAACCCAGATTTACTCGATCCGAGGAAACAGCGCAGTCCGGAAGACTGGTTACGGCTCGAAAGCTACCGCGAGATTCTAGAAACAACGCTAAATCTGTGGCAGCGTCGTCCGGCTAGGGGATTAGGCGCGGATTTGCTCGATGTGGTGGGAGGTAGGCGATCGCTCGATTCAATCGAAGATTTATCGCTTGACGATCCTCCTGAGCATAAGGAAGCCCTACAAGCACTTAAACGAGAGTATGCCATTACTCCTGAAGAGGAAGAACAAATATTAAAATCTTTGGACAATTAGTTTAGATAAATGGTGTAGTGCAGCGATTCAACCCTGAAACCCTTTTGCCAATCATGATTGCAGGTTCAGCTCCAAGGTCAGCAGTTCGGCTTGGAGCAATGGCAAGCGCGATCGCCAACCGTATCTAAACTGTCAATGCATCTGCCATTTTACCCACCGGATGGAGAACCATTGCGGTGAGTACGAGTGCGATAAGCCTGACGGCAGGCTTTGCTAACGCACGGTCGTAATTCATGAACGCGATCGCATCTGGGTCTATTCCAGTTCAAGTTGAGCGATAAGCGAAGAGCTTTCGCAACGCTTACCCGCTTTTCTCAATTTCAGCTTGGGTGCTGGAAGCGATCGCTCCAAATTTCCTTCTCCCTCTCGCTATTACCTATCTACTGAACCCTTATCGATAGTTTCCCAAAATACATCATTCTTTATACAGAGAAATTAATCGCAAACAAATTTCTCTGATATTTAGACAATACTCATTCACTATTTTAAGGCTAAATAGTTTATCCCCCCTACCCCCTCCTACCTTTAACAACCTGAGGTGCTGTAGTCTTAAAAATTAAAAATTGGGGGGATTGCTTTTTTTGCAGACGCTTTGTGAAAAAAATACTTCAGAGATTTAGTCAATACTCATTCAACATTTTCAGGCTAAATATTCTATCCCCCCTACCCCCTTCTACTCTGAATAGGATGATGTGTGGTAGACAAAGAAGTTGAGGATCGGGGGGGATTAGTGATTACGAATAAGTTGCTGAAATGGGATAAGTTTTACTACTTTGGAAAGAACATTATAAGATTTGTTTCAAATAATATAGTTAAAAGAAAACAGTTTAGAGCGAGCTTATGCAGATTGTAGATAGAGAAGAAAGTTTGAGCTACAAACATTACAGCAGCGAATGGAAATGGGGTTTTAACCCTAGCGCTGAAATTTGGAATGGTCGTTTGGCAATGGTGGGCATTGTGATTGCTGTCCTTATTGATTTAGTTAGCAATCAGGGAGTCCTGCACTTTTGGGGAATCCTATAAGCAAGGCGATCTCTTGCTAATTTCTCTTACCGTTACCCGCGTTTATATATGACTCTCTTCTTTTTACAAAGTCGCGTTTGGAATTTAAATAATGCAAACTTCGCAAGATAAAACAGAACAACAATACACGGAAGCTGCTATTAACATAGAACAAGGCTTCACCCCAAATTCTGAAATTTGGAATGGTCGCTTCGCCATGCTCGGTTTTGTATCCATCCTCATTATAGAGGCATTAAGCGGGCAAGGCATCGTTCATTTCTGGGGCGATATCCTCAGCAATCTTTGGTAATTGTTCTAATCAATATAAACTCATTAAAATCTAAAAGCGGAGCATCATTATGACATCTGAACAACCAAAAAATCCCAATCAAACTGACGCTGTGCAACACGATAGCGAAACCCCTTTTGCAAAGAAACCTTCTGTTCTATTTATCCTTAGCACTTCAATAGGAGTTATCACCATTCTCACGGTGGTTATAAGTGTTTATCGCGGAGTTGCTGGTTTCTAGTTCTACTCAATAGAAGTTCTAAAGGCTGGCATTTTCTGAAGGAAGTGTCAGCCTTTAGATATTTCTAAAAAATTAAGTCACTCAACTTAAGGTTGCTAACGCAAGGTAGTGATATTAAATCGGGCTAAACACTTTCTCACCAAAACTCTAAGATGTAGTGCGCGATCGCTTATCGCTGAGTCACTAACATCTTCATCCCATGTTTTGGGCGGAGTGTTAACGAGGGTTGCAGCACCACCGGATACTCTGGTTGTAGCGTCAGGCGAAACTTTTGCGCGATCGCTGCCAGCAGTAAACTTGCCTCCATCATGGCAAAAGCCTTGCCAATGCAGATTCGCGACCCGCCACCAAAGGGAAAATAGGCAAAAGTGGGCAACTTTTTAATCAAATTATCTGCCCAACGCTCGGGGTGAAAAACTTCTGGATTTTCAAAGAAGCGAGGATCTCGGTGCATCGCCCACTGATTGATAAACACAGTTGTTCCCCCCTTCACCTCATACCCGCCCAGAACGCAGTCTTCTACGGCACGTCGGCTCATTCCCCACACCGGCGGATACAGTCGCATTGATTCCAACACCACTCGTTCTGTAGACTTCTTGCGTGAATAGCGAGAGTGTGAGTAAAAGTAGGTTAAGGGGGAAAGCCAGTATGACCTACGAACAACTCAAACAACTCAAACCAAGCGCCTTTAAACGTAGATG
>NZ_JAMPKB010000116.1:0-11946 GCF_039961925.1 Trichocoleus sp. DQ-U1
TGAATGGATAGAGATAGAGGCTTATCGGGACTGGAAAAGTTTAGTAAAGTATGTCAAAAATGTGCTAAAAAAAGTCGGAACCGAATATGTAATTAATTTTGCTTAAGCACTTAATCTCCCAAAAGTTCTTGGATAAGTTAGTAACTTGTTAATTTCATCACGGCGAATTTTCAGAATCTTGAGGTAAATTCGTGGTCTGTGAGATGTTCGGTGCAAATCCTGCCATCTTTTCCGCTTCAGCAATGCCAGGTGAAAGTAGCTTAAATCCACCTTGAACTTTGATTAAAGCACCCTGTCCAGCAATCTCTCCTAGGCTCCGACCGAGATTGCGCTCACTTACTTTGATACCAAATGTAAGGTACAAAAACTGGGCGATCATATAGCTGGAGGCTCCCTGTTCAGGCTCACTAGTTGCCTTGCCCACAGCCCACAAAGCAAAGATTCCTTTCTCTGAAGTCGAGCGGTCTTTGATAGCTGCAAATCCGTCAATATTCAAGGAGAGAGTTTTCCATGCAGTAACCCATGACTCTACAGTTTGAGAAAAGCTATTACTTTTCCGACTACCATTTTTGGGAGAACTGTCTGCGCTCTCATCTCCTTGACCGTTAGATTTTGCTCCTCGTGTCCCTCCACCTGTATTCAAGCTCCATTTGCTTTGAATATTAGGATCAAGGATTTCTGCAAGAACTTTCTGCGCTTCCTCGCGACCCGATTTTTGCAATCCTACTCTATCTTCTTCCCGAAAAAGATCGGAGCTCTTGCTAATCCAGGTAACTACGTTGGTAGCGTAGTATCCAGCTTTTTTGAGTTCCTCATTAAGGACTGTGCGCGGAATTTCATGCCGTCCTTCTAGTTCATGGGCGTACAAGAACAGGTAAACTAGACGCCGTGATGCATCTAGTTTATTGTTAGCTTTTAGCCGAGTTTCCTTGAGACGCAGTTGCTCTCCGTTATAGCGAAAGATGTCCCGCAATTTTTCTGCATCTACTCTGGATTCGGCAGGAGGAAGAGTATGTTGAATTGGGGCATTCACTACAATCTCATCCTGGTTCTGATTCAAGTCAAACAAAGAGAGTTGCTGGGTTTCGTCTGAATAGATGTTTTGCCCTTTAGCGTGACCATTCCTAGGAATACCGTTTGAAGTGCGTCCGATAATTGCGGCTAGCGCAGTACCACCTAAGCTAGTTCCCATCTCATTCGTTAACGAAGCCTCAAACGAGCATGAATGACCTTTACTCTTTTCAACAAACTTCAAGGTGTTAAGAGGAACATCCTGAATGCCCTTATTAAGAGGAGTTTGAGTACAAGTGTTTGAAGCGACTCCGGCTTCACCGATAGGCGTACCACATGCAACACAACCCACCGCACCAAGTTCCAATGGTGCCTTGCAGTTCTTACATCGTAGTGGAGTCAGGCACTTTGGACAGTAGAAAAGGTCTTCACGGTTGGGAAGTGTATGTTGACAGTCGGGGCAATGCTGCATATGAGGAATATTCCTAATGTGAAATCGACAATCTAGAAAGCATCTTAGATCGGGAGTTCTGCTGGTTTCTATAAATTCATGATACTGAGGTTAAAAGTAATAATTTTGCAGAAAGGCAGATGCTATCTGGCTTTCAAGGTTATTAATTTATTTCGGTAAAATACTTTCTATTGTTTGACAGCATAAGATGAGCCGAGCCTCAATTCATTCTTATTCCGACTGCCATGCCTTTGAGCGGCTGATGCTGCTAGTTGCCACACTGGTAAAGTACCCTGGTGTAGGGTACGTTGACTCGCCAGATGGCAACTCTGGAAAACATCACAATGCCTCACGAGAGGTTTTAGCCCGTCTTCGGGACGTTGCACAAGAGGTTGGAATCGACCTACCTCTCTATACAGAACACACCATCCGTAAGGATCTAAAGGTTCTACGTCGCTACGGTATTCTCGATCAATCCATTTATCGGTGGGGATACTATTTGGGCACGGGTGCAATGAGCCGAGAGGAGCTACAGGTTGCAGTGAATGCGCTGTATTCTCAGGCGAAGTATCAACAAGATCCGCAAGTTAGCAAGGTATATCAAGCCTTAGAGCGACGACTACGGGGTTTGGGATTGCGCGAGAACATATTTTATCCAGTACGAACCCAGATTAATCGAGCAATCATCTATACCGATCCCGAAGAGATGATGTCTCAAAGTAAGTACCGAGGCTCATTATTCGAGATGTTAGAGGAATTAGAAACTGCAATTGTAAAAGGGCAAGTAATTGAGATTTATCGTTGTCGTAATCCTTATCAGAATCAGAGTGAGGGTATGCACCTCATACGGGTTTATCCTCTGCAACTTGTATATTCAGATGTTGCTTGGTATCTGCTGCACGAACATTACCAGACTGGGCACTTGGCACTGTCTAGACTCGATCGCTTTAGCGAGTACTTTAAACTGATAGAGGCTTTGGGTCGAGGCAAACAATACCAGTTGCAAAGTTTGCAGATAGCCCATCAACTACTGGAAACAGGGTGGGGAATCTATTTAGGAACAAGGCAAGAGCAGCAACTAGAGCGTCAAGGTCAGTTACTCTTTGTAAAAGTGACTGTTCGGTTTTTCCGAGAGGCAATGGCGTTTATTCAGGAAGGTGAGAAACGTCATCCCAGACAAAACATTACTCTGGCGTCAAAGGCGAAGGATGGGAAACCAGAGTATTTAGAGTACAGCATAGAATTGCCTCAGCGCTCGCTCAATGAATTCTGTTACTGGGCTTGTCGTTTTATGGGCAATGTGCGGTTTCTCACTCCTCCTTACTTAGTTGAGAAACATCGAAAAATGGCACAAGACTTACTTGCCCAGTATTCTTCAGATTAACTAGATTGCTCAGAGCGATCGCGTTCTTCCCCTCTAACTCCACTTTTCCAAAGCCGAAGCGCATGGGAAGCGATCGCTTCTATCTTAGTCAGGGTAATTAGTTTTGCACCAATACTTAATCAACATATTCCTGCCCGTCTTATTGAGCGGTTGTTTTGATTAAATTGAGACTATAGCCATACAGGTATAGAAATAGTTTTGAGCATGACCACACAAACCTGTCCCATTTGTCATACTGGGGTGACTCCTTCTCTTCGATACCCGGAATACATTTGTAGTGACTGTCGCAGTAAAGCGACAGATATTAATGGCAGAAAACTGCATTTTTACAATAGTTCTATGTCAGGTGGATACATCGCATATTATGCAGACAGCAACGACGAAGAAGAAGAATACAAAAGCCACTTCTGCTATATAGATGGAATCAAATGCAGAGCTGATGAAGGAAGGGTTGGGGGTATAGTGATTGAAGTATATTCAGGCTAAGAACCTAATTGTAAAAATCACCGCCTCATACCTTTTCCTTCTGTGGCGATGTGATGCCGCGCTTAGTCAAATTTTCTTCGAGTTCTCTAATGAATTCAAAGTCCTCCTCCGGCAAAGGCTGACTTCCACCCCCTAAGAAACCCTCACCGATAGAAGACTTCTTCTTCAGGAAAGTGAACGCCCGCCGGAACTGATCGGGAGTTGCCTCAATCGGCGCATCAAAGTGGCAGGGAATAATTCGCTGAAAATTCCAGCTTGCCACCTCATCCGCCCAATCAAGGACTGCCTGAGGCGCTTGGGTGAAAATGAACGATTGCAGAATTGGTGCCACGAACGGGCGACCGCCCCCTCGCAGCGCCTCAAAGGACTGCTGCCACTGAGACTTCCATTTAAAGGGAAACCAACCGAAATACGCCTTCTTTGACCGATCCGGTGCTTTCAGGGCATCGCGCAAAGCCTGCCCCTGCTCGCTCATTTCCAAGGCACTGGGACGTAGATACAAAGCAAACAGCGTAATGCGCTGCCATCCCTTGCGACGATTCGCCTCAGTATCTTTAACCCGCTCCAAGGCGCTATCTCTGGCGTGGAACAGCAAGGGATACGGGTCAACTTGGACAATCTCTGGCGGAGACTCTGGCACCGAAAGTACCGAATCTGTCAGCAGCAGTGTGCGCGATCGCTTGTGCAATAAAGCAACTTCTTCAAAGGACCCTCGCCCCAAGTCGATGCTCAGCACCGCATAATTAAAATCCTCAGCAAAGGGCGCATCCTTGCTATTCTGCGGAAGTACGTGAGTCCGTTTGCTAGGGAAACCAAGCCAACTCAGCGGCAGATTCACCGGGAAGCTCCATTGATTCTCAGTCACAAATACCTGTGATACAGGAAAGCGTCTGGCGAACGGACCTACGAAAACCTTGTGTTCTAGGCCAGAAGCGGTTGGCAGGATGATGTACTTAACGTCGCCGTATTTCGCCTCCAACTCCTGAACCAGCCGGATGCACTCTTTGGTCGGCGCGACTGGAGCATAGACCAGAAGACCCCCTTCAGAGAGCTTAACGACGGTCATGCGAATCGGTACAACAGTGTAGAGGATGCCCTGCATCTGGTCAAAAGTCCAGATCGTGTCCTTCACGACTTCTTTGCGGAGTGTCCGCCGCCGACTGTATGGGTAGAGTGGTACAGCCAGCCAGAAAGGCCATGACCAATCCCCAGGTTTGATACTCAAACTATCTTGTCCCTGTCCAAACAATGCCTTCAATAGGTGTATCTGGTGTGCCTTTTTTAGCGGTTCTATCCACTCCACAACCCCTTCCCCTTCTTCATGAATGCTGACGCCCGTGTTTGCCGAATTTCTAGCTGCTGGAGGAAAGCAAATTTTTGACTCAATAACTTATTTTTATCTAAAATTCAGACCCGCATGACAATTAGACTTTAAACAAACGCTCGTTTTCTACCCTATTAGGATCAATCCTTCCCAGATAAAGCAGACCTAACCCCCTCACAAGGGTAGGTTTTTTAGAGGATCAAGGAGTGGGAAAGTGGAGGAGTGGGAGAAAGCCGATTTTTCCGTTGATGATTCATCCCCTTGCCCCCTTGTCTATAAAAAAGGTTCGCAGCAAATTACCCTAACGTTGCCACCGTGAGGACAACAACGCGGCTGTCTACATTGAGAACTTGGACTCCTGGGAATAAAGTAGTCATCGGCACCTTCCAATGGGAGTGACCGCAAATGACTAACAACTCGTTCGCTGTGGCAAGTTCAGCGCGAATTGACTGATTTCCGATGAGTTTCGCGTCTGGATCGTTGGGACCTTCGTGCAAAATTAGGATATCTGGTAACTCCTTGAGCAGTTGGCGAATAGCTTGATGAAAATCCTTTTCTGAACGACGCCAAAGTTTAGTCGGTTTGCCGATAATCCCTGAGATGCCTGCGATGCGGAATCCATCAACCACAGCGATTTCACCATCTAAATAGCGGATACCTCGCCCCTTTTTAAAGGTTTTAATGTCCTCTGGCGTGTTTCCCAAAATGTCATGGTTTCCTGCAACTCCAGCAACCCAGCGAAAACGACGACTGAAAGATTGCCAGACTTCGCGGACATCTCCCTCACCCCCACGCTTATCGCTTCGTGCGTAAAGATCGCCTGCCAAGATAATGCCTGTTTTCTGTGGGGATGGAATTCGTCCCAGGTTCGCTAAAGTTTCTAATTCTTCCGCGACACGATGACCGAGAAGGCGTCCATCTGTGGGATTGATACCCTGTAAATCACTAGCGATGATGATGGCGTCTAAGCCAGGTGGAAGTGAGTCAGCTTCTGCCGATAAAATCGGTAAAACTTGCTCAACCACATGGAGATGACCTGCCGCAGCAGCGGTAATAAAGGGGATTTCATGAATGGGTTGGTCGGAAATAGAAGCAATCCGCATAGGGCTTAAGGGTAGCGTTTGCCTTGAAAAGACGTTGTCATCTTGACGCCAGTTCAACTGCGAAATTGCTGCTATTCCTGGCACTGACCAATTGGGAGCAAGATGTAGGTTTATATCAAACCTACATTATTTAAACGTTTTATAAAAGCAGGGCGTCTACTGTATTGCTCCTGAATTTGGTTTAGGCGTGTCCGAAAAGCTAGCTTTTGGTTTTTATGGAGTGCTAAATCTTGGCAGCTTTAAAAGTAACTTCATCGCCTCATCATAAGCTTGCGCCTGAGAACTTTCTAGCAGCCGTTTGACATCTTTCCAAGCATCGGCGTCCCGTTTAGCTAACGTCTCTAACGCTTTGATATGTCTCACCCCGGCTTCTTGCTTTTCCCTAATCGTTTCCTGTTTCTCTTGCTCTTCTGCCGCTTTAAATAACTGCTTGATAGTCTTTTGTGGCTGGCTTCCGAGTTGATCCACAAGAATTAGTTCAGATAATTTATTTTTAATTTTAAGGGAAAGGTTCGCTTCTTCTTGAGCAAGCCGCAGCAAAAAGATAATAGATGATGCGATCGCTATCGCTGCATCAACACGTTCAATATCCTGTTCGTGTACAAGATATTGAGGTGCTGGGAAATCGCTACAGATTGACGCCGATCGCGCGATCGCTCAATCACCTGCATTTAAACCAAAAATAGCGGATCGACCCTTAGCGGAACTCCTAGCGCCAGATGAACGGGTGACGGTGGTTTCAACCAGCAGGGACAAGATGCAAGTTGACGGGACAAGGCTACAAATCCAATTGAAATCCTTGACTCCGCCCAAATTCGCAGTCCTTTATCAGATTAGATGGAATTGCTCTAGGGATATTTGAGCTTTTGCGCGTAAAATCTCCACCCTTATTTTTTATATTATTAAAGAATATTCGGAAACTTTTTTATAGTTTTGTCAATCTAAACAGGGCATGACTTTGGGAATTTATCAGCGGCTGGTCTTAAACTTGGTGAGTCCGACAATGTTAAGATACCCAAAGTTTGTCATCGTTCTGTTTTCAGCCCCCCAATAGGGTTATTTTATGGTATCTTCTGGAACTGCTCGACGCCTCGGTTTTACCTGCCTTGCTGGCCTACCTTTGACAGTGTCTTTGGCTCTGCTACAACCCGTGCAGGCTCAGAACCAAATGCCTGCTTTACCAGAAGACACCAGTCAAACACAACCAGACTTAACCGATCCCAACAATCTGCGCCCGATCGATCCGGACAGTGGCTTATTAAGTATGGCAGGAGGGAACCGTTTGCTGAGTGAGGCAGATAGTGCTGTATCTTCGCAAAACTATACTCTAGCCGCCAAGAAGCTCCAAGAGGCTCGTCAGGTTTTTAACCAGTTGTCAAATTTCTATCAACAACTGGGTTCTAGTTTTTCGGGAATTGATAATCGAGTTTACGAGAGCCAACGCCGCAAGGCTGTAGAAGCTGCTCAACTTCGAGATCGGGCAACTTATCAGCTAGCGCTGGTACATCGCGCGCAAAATCAGCCAGATTTGGCAGTACCTTTGTTAATACAGATTGTTCGCAGTCAGCAGCCGACACGGGATCTCGGCAAGAAAGCTTATCAGCAGCTGCTAGAAATTGGATTTATCGATTCTCCTGATTCTGCACCGGCTAATTCTTCGAGCGATCGCTCCAATTCATCTTCCTCTGCACCTAAACGGTAGATTAGAATTAGCAACTTGAAGTGATACGGGAGTTTAAATGGTTAGCCCAGATCAGGTAGAGGCGATGATCAAAGCCAAAATGCCAGATGCCCAGATTCAAGTTCAGGATCTGACTGGCGGTGGCGACCATTACCAAGTGACAGTGGTTTCGTCGCAGTTTGAAGGCAAAAGGCTTGTACAACAGCACCAACTGGTTTACGGTGCAGTGCAGCAAGCGATGGCTACAGAAGCGATTCATGCTCTAGCACTGAAAACCTATACTCCCCAAGATTGGGAGGCTGCTACCAAGCGAGGTTGAACCTGAATAAAAATTGCGTTCTCGCGCACTGGCATTACACTAGAAAATAGAGGCATTCCAAGCAGAACTATGACGCCAGAACTAAAAGAGCGGATTGACAGCTTGCTCAAAGAGCATAAGATTGTGGTCTTTATGAAGGGCAATAAGCTGATGCCCCAGTGTGGTTTTTCTAACAATGTGGTACAAATTCTGAATACTTTGGGCGTACCCTACCACACGATTGATATTTTGGACGACTGGGAAATCCGGCAGGGAATTAAGGAATATTCTAATTGGCCTACCATTCCCCAAGTTTACGTTGATGGTCAGTTTGTTGGCGGCTCAGACATTCTGATTGAACTGTATCAAAAGGGCGAATTGCAGGAAATGGTTGAAGTTGCCTTAGCTTCCTAAAGCTTTGGGATACGAACTGAAAATTCCCTCCTGGTTCTTCAAATTAAGAATCCAGGAGGGAATTTTTACTGGGTTTAGGATAACTTGCGACTAAATTTAAAAGCTCATTCAAAAGCTGTGCAGCCTAAATCATCCTAAATAAAATTATTGACTGGACTAGGACGTAAACGATACTAAGGGCGATCGCTCTTTTTTCAAAATTTTCCTTATCGGCTGTATAAAAATTCCGAAGCTGCTGAACTTCAAAGATAAACAGCACCCGGAAGCTCGCTGTTGTCTACCCAAACCCGATCGCTGTGGGCAATTTAACCACATTATCCACAGGCAACGATGGCAAGGCTGATGCTGATAGCCTCAGCTTGACCAAAGCAGCTAACCCGAACTAATAATAGTCCGATTTAGGTTGAGTCTGGGTCATGTCAAAGTTGGATGGATCGTAAATGTAACGGGTAACTTCTTCTTCTAAGCGGTGGATGAGAAAGGGTTCCAGAACGTTAGAATGACGCATAGCTGCGAGATAGCCATCTAAAAACAGCCGCAAATCATCGAAACGATAACCCCGATTCCACATTTCGACGAGGGCGTCGGTGAGTCTTTGGTAGTAGCGGATGGTTTGAGAGTCCTGTAGCATGGTCGGAAGTATCAGGTTTGAATTAGAAGTATAAGGGGTGAAGTCGCAAGAAGGAAACTTTCGCTCTAAGCGGTTAGCTTTGATTCTGGCAACTCTTTAAGGGCGCTAGGCGCTAGGCGCTAGAAAACGCAAGCGTACTTCGGGTTTGCTTCAGTTAAGGCTAGTGTCTTAACCAGAACTACAGCGGTTTGGAGTTGCGGTGCGGAAACCGAAAACGAATGCACCCCAGTTTGGTGATGAGAGAACGCTTGGTTGTGTTCCTTGAAAATTAAGGGAATAACACCAAAACTCATCCCGCCGAGAGCAGCGAGTTGCGCGATCGCTCTCACTTTAGTTTCATCGTAGAAAACTTGATCCCCAACGTCATGCCCCTGTCGAGCGATTTGTGCCATCTTTTCTAGCAAGCACTTGAATTTAGTCGTTAGCTGGTTTAAACCGCCGGTTGACAAAGACTGTCTCCGTAATAAGCAGAATTTTAAGCTTTTGTCAATAAAATTCCGGTTTTTTAACCACATTTCCGATTACCAGGATAGATTTGCCTGTTGTCCCATGCCTGGTATATCCAAAACGCGATTTGTCTCATGCCTTGTGCCTCGCTCATGCCTTGTGCCTCACTCAGTGGGTTTCTAGTAGGAAAGACATCCTGCTTGCTTTAGCTAGGTATACTAATTTGGTCATCGGAAGCTTTTGGCATGGCATTGTTCAGTAAACTTGACTAAACGTTACCCTTCGTTAACTTTCATTTTACTGACTGCTTGGTGAAATGGCAGCTTTGACTTCAGACTCGCCCTAAATCTGTAATATTTCTTTTAAAGTATTAAAAATATAAAACAAAAGTTTGAGTTTTAATAGAATTTTTTTAACTTTTAACTTTTAATTTTTAATTGTATAGCCTAGACCCCTCGTAGCCCTGGTTACAGAATCCTGACATAAGCTTTGTTAAGCTAAATCTCACCAGCTTGAAGGGAAGCATGCCACCGTGGGATCGATTTGCATTCAGATCATCGAGGGGAACCCGCACCTGCGATCGCTACTGGGCTGGCACTTACAGCAAGCAAGCTACTGGGTGTGTCAATCCGCTGGCGTTCATCAAGGTAGAGAAACGTTTTATACTCGCCAACCTGCACTCGTAATCCTTGATTCCGACCTGCCAGATGGCGATGGAATTGAATTTTGCCGATGGCTTCATCAACAGGGACAGGTACTCATCTTGATGCTGTCCGCCCGCAGTATGGAAGCCGATATTGTCGCTGGGTTAAAAGCGGGAGCCGACGATTATTTGACCAAGCCATTTGGGATGCAAGAATTTATGGCGCGGGTTGAGGCGCTAGTTCGCCGCGTTCGCGTCACAGCCGCACCGATATCCCTAGATTATGGCGACCTAAAAATAGACTTAGTGCAGCGCCGCGTCCGCTTCAAAGAAGAATTCATTGACCTGACGCCCCAAGAGTTCAGCCTGCTTTACGTTCTGGCACAGGCTGGAGGAGTGGCGCTGAGCCGTTCCGAACTGCTGCGCCGCGCTTGGCCTGACGCTATCGATAATCCACGCACTATTGATACTCACGTCCTCTCCCTACGCAAGAAAATTGAAACCGATCCTCGACAACCCAGCATGATTCAAACTGTCCGCAACGTGGGCTATCGGTTCAATCCAGAGATTCTTAAGGGAGCAGAACCAGTTGCCTCAATAATTGAGAACGATTCCAAACCGCTCCCTGCTCATGCTACCCCTGCCATGCTAGGCGGACAGAACCGCCACCGCTAAGTATCAATTTTTAAGATAGATAAGATAAACTTTGCCACCCACCTCAAATCCAAGGCACTTCAGTTGTTGGGTAGATTTTCGGGCGAGGTTCTGGGATTCCCTGACTCTGACGGATCGCTTCTTGACGACGAGCGATCGCCCACTGGCGTTGTCGCCACATCAAAAAGCCAGTGATAAATAGAACGGTGGGGGTCAAGCCAGCGAACACATACAAAATCCGCATTCCCAGCCCACCATAAATCCCAATGTGCAAAGTAAACAGCTCATTCATAATCCGGGTTCCTAGAGGTACCGTCAGCGCATTTTCCACCCGCAAGACCTTCCCACTGTACTGGTCGAGATAGACACGGCTACGACCATCTGGGCGGATTTCCTGGGGCAATTTCTTCGTGACCCTGACGATTCCATCCGGTTTACTAGCAAGAGAAATGAAGGTGGTTTTGCCTTCTGGCAACGCCGCATCAGCTTTGGGCAAAATTTCTGCCAGTGTCAAAGGTGACTTGCCCACTTGAGGTGTAGACGTTAAGGGAGTAGGTTGTGGCGTCTGTGTCAGCCAGTAGATTGCTGGTTCGGTTTCCGCGTGAAAAATCATTGCGGCTCCTGTGGAAGCAATCAGGAGCAGAAACACAGCAGACACGATACCCCCGACCTTATGGAGGTCATAGTTGACCAGCTGCCAGGGAGCTTGCCACCTGATCTGGAAGCCGGAAAGGAGCCTTCTCCAACCAGACCATAAAATCATCCCAGAGACGCTCAGCAGCAACAGCAACAAGCCACAAATCCCAACGACTTTCTCGCCAACCTTGCCAGCGAGGAGAGAGAAGTGGATGTCATACACGAAAGTCATCAACGTGCGTCCCCACTGTTGTGTGCCGAGGATCGCTCCAGTGTAGGGGTTAACGTAAGCGTAGATAAACTCATCCTTCTTTGATTCCATCCCCACCGTGTACACCGAGTCTGGCTTTCGCGGCAGATCGATATAAGACAGTGTCAAGTCTGGATAGGCTGAGCGGACGATCTGTAAAGCTGAATCTGGGGATATGCGATCGCGCAGGCTCTCGGAAGCAAGTTCGCCTTGCGGGACAACCTGATGTAAATGGGAATTGAGAGCGCGATCGATCTCTTCGTGAAAGACTAAGGCACTTCCCGTCAATCCGATTACAAGTATCAGAAGACCGAATATTACACCCACATAGCGGTGCAGTATCAATGCAAGTTTGCGTAATTTCATCAGCAAGACTTCCTTTGAATTTTGTCTTCTGGCTTCCTCAGGGCGGGTTTAATCTAACCTGAGTTCGGGTTAAGCCGAAGGGAGGAAAAACGCATTGATATTGAGAGAGGGCTTCTTAGGCTGATGGCAATAGGCAATTAATCCACAGACCAAATTCACCAAGAAAT
>NZ_JAMPKB010000117.1:0-11899 GCF_039961925.1 Trichocoleus sp. DQ-U1
ATCTTGAATTTTAACTTCAGTAGTAGAAGAATTAAGATTAATTGGATGAATGGCTAACCAAGTTTTTTCTAATTTAATAAACCAAAGCTTGTCTTCTATTTCTAATTTCGCTATTTTAGGTAGCTGAAAGAAAAAGGATTTATCAGAAGCAGGTCGTAGCCAAAGTGCCAAGTTGCGGTATTGCCCTATTTGATCGCCTGGATTTTTGCCTGAGTTCATTCTGTCGTTGCCCGTGTTAACGGCAAAATAATCAACTCCTCGTTTAGAATTTTCAGCCATTAGCTTGAAAGGGCCAACATCACCATCGCTAAACTTACCGGCTACGCTACCTAGCTGATAAGTATTACCGAAGAATATGGTTTCCCAATAACCCGGTTGGTCTTCTCCTCCAGGTTTCCAATTTTCATAAACTGGTTTTGTAGCGAGTAATTCAATCGGCTTCTTAAACTGCTTACGAGCTAATGCAACAACCGCGAGTGGAGGACGATAAGTGCTAGTAATGACGTGAATTGAGTCGTGTTCTGGTTTAGGATTAGGCAGCGAATTATCCCCAAAATATAGCCACAGCAAACGAGCCGCAGATGAACCATAAACAACATTACTTTTGTTATAATCTCGCTTCGTTGGCCCTCCAAAACCGCCATAATAATACTTCACTGCCCCCGCAGCACAAAGCCAATCAAGAGCAGCTTTACCAAGTTGTTTGACTTCCGGATCTTTCGCAAAATCATACAGGTTAAGGTACGCAGCAAGAGTATGACCGTGGTAATTTTCTGAATCCCACTCGCCCATCCCGATGTGATAAAGTGCCCAGACATATCGCTGAATTTTCTTTTTGTATAACTGGCGCACCTCTTCATTACCCGTTTCTTCCGCCATTAGATAAACCGATATCTCGCGCATCGCTCTAAGATTATCGGTATTGCGCCCATCCACCCAGCTACCACGCACATCTGGCCCCCAACCATCACCGCCACGACCTCTCCCGTAAATTGGGTGGGGGCGACCATTCGGATCTTGCTTTGTCCATTTTTTTGCCCCATCAAACATCCGTTGTTTGTAGGCAGAATCTAGGAATTTGCTAAAGAAAAAATATTTTCTAATTTGGCCTTTAAGGGTAAAAGAATAGTAATAGTCAATACCGTTAGTGTGGGCGTTATCTTTGGCTTGTTTGTCTTCCTTTTCTAAAAAAGCGATCGCTTTCTCTCGGTTGCCAGCTAAAAAGTCAAACATGGCGAGAGGATAAGTTTGCTTTTCGTTTTCCCCACTGTTGTTGTTATATTTTTTACCTGTGTAGTATTGAATAACCTCATTTGCTCTTTGCTTAAACTCTTTTTCCAGTTCAGGTGTCCACTGGTTCTGAAACTTCGCATCGACGGGTAGCGGCTGAATCTGAACTAAGCCATTTGCATCTTTGCTAATGGAGGGAGAAGCATCTGAACTGGGTGTATTTGCCCTGGATAAGGGAGTGGTTTTGGCGTTGCAAGCCAATATTGCTACAGCCAGTACGGATGCTATTACCGCGTGACGAAAAATAAAAAACCGTTTCATCAGTAACAGAGGTAATTAAGCTGCTCCGATTTTGGCATGAGAAAGAGAAGCGATCGCATTTTGGGCGAGATGGATGCGATCGCGCTAGGGGAAATCTAGACGCGATCGCTTTTTCGGGCAAATAGATGCGATGTTTCACCCGGCGAACAGTAGATGCACTTTTTAGCCCTATAAAAAATCGAGCAATTGCTTCTAGCGGAGAATGCTTAAGGAAGGATAGCAGCAATTGCTTTGTTGACTTGTTGACCCGTCTTCAGTTTAGAGATGCCAATTTCGCTGAATGGCTCTGACTAAGGAAAGAGTTGGATATGCAATTTGGGTATATTTTGCCCATGCAAGCCAAGCATCTACTGCCATTGGCAAATGCTTTGAATATTCTATAGCCACTTTTTGTAACTGAGGATCGTTGGCATCCACTCCATGCGCCTGAAGTTCAACCATGCGTGGTAACTCTGGTTTGGCAGGCTTTTCGTCTAGTGCGACAGTTGCAACATCCATATTACTGACCAACTCAAGAATTTTCAGTCCTTGAGGATGCTGCATAGCGGTAATAGCGAGGCTAGCTAAATTATTTGCCATAGAGATTTCTCTGTGGTTTAGGTGTACTGACTATTTATAACATCTGCCAGCGAGTGTGACAAGCTATAAAATAAGAAAAAATGAATTTGATTAGTTTGTCACACTTTCCGACTATGCTAAAATTGCTCCTATGTACCACTAGGACTCCACACCAGATGATTTCTCAAGCAAACAATCCGGTTCAAGTAGAAGACAGTTTTAAGGGAAATGCTGATCTAGTGAACTCGGAACTTACCCAAGCTATCCAGCAGAGCATCCAACCAATCATGGTTATGGGATACCGGAAAGGCCAAACTTTTTTAGCGGTGGGAGCGCAACATGGCGAACGGTTAATGCTTCAAATTAACGTTCATGCTACTGAAATTCCTACTTTGTTGAGATCTAGAAGCGTTGCTGAGGACAGCAACGATCCCTCTTCTGGGAAAAATCGCCCCGTCAATGAGAAACACGTTGAAGGGATTAAAGACTACATCATTGAACGCGCTGACTCTAACAATAAATGGATTCTAGGGCCAATTACTGCTAACGTAGCTCCAAACCGCATTCAGTATCAAAGGATATGGGGCGATTTATATGTTGTATTTATCCCGAATAATACTGCATTAGAAATTACCGATGGGCAACATAGAAAGAAGGCAATTACAGAATTAATTGAATCGGAAGATGACGATCGTGATTTAATTAACGAAGCCACCTTTGCAGTAAATTTGGTGCTTGAAGGTGACTTTGAACAGTGCCAAACTGATTTCTGTGATATGGCTCAAACCTATCCAATTGCTAAATCACTTTTGGTAGCTTATGCTGGCTTTGGTAGAGATGCAATCGCTAAGGAAGTTACTGAAAAAGTAGATATTTTCCGCAATAAAACCCAAAAAATTAAATCCACACCTGGGTCTAGAACAGGACACATATACACAATTAATTACATTTCTAAATTAGTTAGTTGTGCTTTTACAGGCAATACAAATAACAAGCTTTCGGAGATTAATACTGAGGAACTTGTTAAAGCTCAAGCTGAAGTTTTAAGTGATTGCTTAAATCACTTTTTTGCAACTTACCCGCAAACCCAGTACTTAGCAACACAAGAAAAGTTGAAGTGGCAAGAAGTTACTGAGTTTAGAGACAGCAATATTTTAGGTATTAGTGTGGGCTTAGAAATCCTAGGTTGCTTACTCTACTACACTTACAACAGCGAAAAAAACTATTTCGTTCTGGATAAAGTGGACGAACTAGCTAAGATTGATTGGTCAAAAACTGGCGAATGTTGGCAAGAAACAGTAGTTATCAACAATGGTAAAGGCGGTTTCAAGATTAGTGCTGGTCGTGGTTCAGTGAGTGTAGCTTTAGAGCGTTGTATTGAACAACTAGGTTGGAAAAGCAATAAATGAATCTATTAGAGTAGTATTAAAACTGTACAAAAAGCTAAATTCTCTGGCATGAAAATGTAGAGACGCGAAATTTCGCGTCTCTACATTTGGTTGTGCAATTTTAAGGGAGCGGTTTACTCAATCCCTTCAATCCGGTCTTCGACCTCCTGATACAATTCGCGTAGCATTTGCAAGTTGCTTTCGCTGGTTTCCCAGTAACCGCGACCATTTACTTCGAGTAAGGTTGCGACAACTTTGCGGAAAGAGTGAGGATTGAGGTTCATCAACCGCTTCCGCATCTCTTCATCTTGGATAAACGTGGTATTTGTATCCTCGTAAATCCAGTTATCGACAGCACCAGCGGTTGCAGACCAACCCATCGTATTTACTAAGCGCTTCGAGAGTTCGCGGACACCTTCGTACCCGTGACTTAGCATCCCTTCGTACCACTTAGGATTGAGTAGTTTGGTACGGGCATCTAAGCGGACGGTTTCGGAGAGGGTACGGACTTGGGCGTTGGCAGTGGTGGTGTCAGCAATGTAGGATGCTGGCGTTTTGCCATCGCCGCGCAGAGTGGCGACAACCTTCGTGGGATCGGAGTCGAAGTAGTGGGAAACATCCGTGAGGCTAATCTCGGAAGAGTCGAGATTTTGGAACGTCACTTCAGCAGTTTTCAGTGTTGCTTCAAAAATCTGACGCGACTGTTCCATTGTGCCTGGGCTATCGGAAGTGAAGGCAAAGGATTTGCGGCTGAGGTACATATCTTGTAACTCAGATTCGCTTTCCCAAGTGCTGTTTTCTACTGCCAGGTTGATATTAGAAGAATAAGAACCAGAGGCATTAGAGAAAACGCGAGTTGCCGCTTGACGCAGGTTGATGCCCATTTCCTCCGCCTGTAGTAAGGCGTGTTTGCGGACAAAGTTCATCGATAGGGGTTCATCGGCTTCTGCTGCCATCTTCACAGCTTGGTCGAGTAGGTTCATCTGGTTGATGAACAAGTCGCGGAAGACACCAGAACAATTGATGACCACATCAACGCGGGGGCGTCCGAGTTCAGCCAGGGGAATCAGTTCCAGTTTGTTGACTCGTCCCAAAGCATCTGGCACGGGTTTAACGCCGACCATCCACATAATTTGGGCGAGAGATTCACCGTAGGTTTTGATGTTGTCGGTTCCCCAGAGAACGCAGGCAATGGTTTCGGGATAGGCACCTGTTTCCGCCCGTTGCCGTTCTAGCAGTCGGTCTACAACGACTTTGGCGGATTTGACTGCGGCTGCGGTGGGGATAGATTGGGGGTCGAGGGCGTGGATGTTTTTGCCTGTAGGCAGGACATCCGGGTTGCGGATAGGATCGCCACCTGGCCCCGGAAGGATGTATTCGCCTTCTAAGCCTTTGAGTAAGGCACCCAGTTCGTTATCGGCACAAACTTGTTGGAGGCAGAATTCCAAATACTCAAATAGAGGCTTAATCGCTTCTGGGTCAACTTTCGCATAGCCTGCTTTATGCAGGGACTCGATCCAAGGTTCCTTCTTGCCCATGTTGAAGAAGTTGAGCTTAGAAACGAGGGAAACGCGACCATCGGCGTCAGTTTGTTCTTTGACGAGGGCGGAAACAGCGGCACGAGTGGCAAGGGTGATGTCTTGCAACAGTTGGACATCTTCTAAGATGCCTTTGTCGTTGTTCTTATAGATGTCGTCAATGTCGCGTCCGATGCTGTTGGCGATGATGCGGGGAAGACTAAGAATTTCTTCTTCGTTGCGGTCGAGACTGGCGATATTGACCAAGGTCGCGATCGCTTCTTCTGCACTTGGCGGTTTCCCAACGACGTGCAAGCCACAAGGCAATAGCCGCGACTCAATTTCCATCAGTCGTCGGTACACCAAACCGACCAGGGTGTCCCGTTCCTCGCTGGTCATCTCCTTGGCGTCTTTCTCTGGCAGGGTGATATCTTTATCCAGATTCACCATGCGGGACTTATCTACGATCGTGTTAACAATCTGGATGCCGCGTCCCGTATCTTTGAGGGTTTGGTAAGAACCGATTAACTCGCTCAATTCTTGCAAACCCTTGTAGAGGCCAGCATTTTCTGCCGGGGGAGTTAAGTAGGAGATTGTTTCGGCGTAGCTGCGGCGCTTAGCAATGGTAGCTTCGCTGGGGTTATTTGCCGCGTAGTAGTAGAGATTGGGAGTATTCCCAATCAAGTTATCGGGGTAACATTCGTTAGACATCCCCATCTGCTTACCGGGCATGAATTCCAGCGAGCCATGCGTGCCGAAATGCAGCACGGCGTCGGCTTTCCAAATTCGCTCTAGATAGGTGTAATAAGCGGCAAAGCCGTGATGGGGACTAGCAGAACGGGAGAATAGCAACCGCATCGGATCGCCTTCGTAGCCAAAGGTTGGCTGGACACCGATAAAGACGTTGCCGAAGTGTTTGCCGAAGATTAATAAATTCTGCCCGTCGCTGTTGAGATGTCCGGGTGGTTTGCCCCAGTTTTCTTCTAGCCGTTGAGAGTAAGGCGTTAAGTCTTCATACTCCGGAACTGACATCCGATAGGCGATATTCAGTTCCGGAGTGCTGTACTGCGCTTGCGCATCGTGGATGACTTCTTGCATCAACGCCATCGCTGACTCTGGCAGTTCTGGGAGGTCGTAGCCGTTCTGCTTGAGGGCTTTCATCACCTCGTAGATGGAACCAAATACATCCAGATAAGCAGCAGTTCCGACGTTACCCTTGTCCGGTGGGAAACTGAAGACGGTGATAGCAACTTTCTTTTGGAGTTTTGGCTTGCGGCGCAGGTTTGCCCATTTTAAGGCGCGTTGCGCGATCGCTTCTATTCGATCTTGAAGGGCGATCGCTTTCCCAGTTGCTCCATCCCTTCCAGAAAGGATAATTGGCTCAATTGCTCCATCCAGTTCGGGAATGGCAATTTGCAACGCCACTTGCACCGGATGCAGCCCTAAATCGCTATTTTCCCACTCTTCCGTTGTTTGGAATACCAGCGGTAGTGCCACCATATAGGGGCGATTCAGGCGTTTAAGCGTGTCAATTGCCTTGGGATGATCTTGTCTAGCAGGACCCCCGACCAGGGCAAATCCGGTTAGGGATACGACTGTATCCACGATTGTCTGGTTTCCTTGGAGGAAGAAAGCCTCAACTGGCTTAGAAAAATCTAAACCGGAAGCAAAGACGGGAATTACCCGTGCGCCCATTGCTTCGAGTTCCTGCACCATCGCTACATAATGGGCATCGTCGCCAGTGACGAGGTGAGTGCGTTGCAGCACTAAGCCGACACAGGGAGCCAGGGGATCTTTGAGATCGGTAGAAATATCGTTGCGGCTGTTGTACCAGTTGAAATATTCTTTGACATCCTCAAACATCTGGGGTGCCAAGGGGTGCCAGATCCCCATATCAACATAGGTGACGGGGTCTTTGTATTGGAAAGACGAGCCACGGCGCGTCTCTACACCCTTGAGAACGTATCTATCCGCCAGCATCAGCAGAAAGTTCTCTAGGTTTTCTGAGGAACCGCCTAGCCAATATTGGAAGCTGAGCATGAAGTTCCGAGCATCCTGCGCTTTGTCCATTGGCAGGTATTTCAGAACTTTGGGCAAAGTTTGCAGCAGCTTCAGCATCCCATCCTGGAAGCCGCTACCGGATTTTTCTTTGCGCTTCCGCATGAATTGGGCGATCGCACTCTTGGATTGCCCCAGTTGCGCCATCGAGAAGCTGCCCATTTTGTTCAGGCGCATCACTTGCGGCATCGATGGAAAGACAACAGCGACATCAAGCGCGTCGCGGTGGGGTTCTACTGCCGCAACAACTTTATCGGCTAAGTCTTCAATAAAAATCAGGGAAGCGATAAAGATATTGGCACCCGCAACGTCTCGCTTAAAACCCTCGTAGTTTTCAGGGTCGCGCAATTCTTCAAGCAGATAGCCGCTAATTTCGATGGCTAAGCCGGGATGGTTCTCGTTAATTGAGCGAACCGCTCCTGAGAGGGCACTCTGGTACTGCGGCTCTAGCACGACATAGACCACCTTGAGTAGCGATCGCCCCCGCAGGTTGTCCGGGGCAATGTGGCGAATGGTGGACTTGACGTGAGTGAACATTCGCGTAGGCTCCAAATGATAACGTGTTCTCTTATTTAAGAAGGCAGAATTAAAGATACAGAAGTCTGAGGCGATCGCTCATCTTTCTGAATTCTGGGTTCTGATGATTGATTGGCTTATGAAGTGTTTTTACCAAAAAATGCTTACCCAGTGCGGGGTTTGGGCATTATCTGACACAATTCGATAAAAACTTTGCAACATTTTTTTATATTTATTGACAAATTTGAAAGTGCATACTCATTTTTCTGCAAATAAGTATTAAGTTTTGGGGAGGCGGGGAATGCCAATATCGGACATCTTAATTCTTTCAAATGGCCCTGGGGAGTTAGCGACCTGGGTACGTCCTGTGGTAAAGGCTTTACGGGAACAACTAGGGGATGACCGTTCGGCAGTGCGGATCTCGGTAGTTCTGTCTCCTTGTCCCAACGCGAGTGGCAAAGAAGCGGAAATTGCCCAGTCTTACCCGGAAATAGACCGAGTACAGGGGGCAGAGAAGTTTTGGGAGTTCTTGCTGTGGGGAAAGACGGCGGAAAACTGGGATTGGTGCGATCGCGGTGTGGTTCTGTTTCTCGGTGGAGATCAAATCTTTCCCGTCGTCATTGGCAGACGCTTGGGTTATCGCACAGTTATTTATGCGGAGTGGGACGCCCGTTGGCACAGTTTGATTGACCGATTTGGCGTCATGAAACCGGAACTCGTCGCCCGCATTCCCAAGAAATATGCCTACAAGTTCACGGTTGTCGGGGATTTAATGACAGAAGCGGGAGAGTTAAACACTAAAAATAAAAAATTAGAAATTTCAGAGGCAATCTATTCTGGTGAAACGATTGGGTTATTGCCTGGGTCGAAACCAGCAAAACTTGCTCAAGGAGTGCCTTTGTGTTTGGCGATCGCAGAATATCTGCATGCTGTCCGTCCCCAAATCCGCTTTGCGATTCCCGTCGCGCCTACTTTGGATCTAAAAACTTTAGCTCGATTTGCCGATCCCAAGCAAAATCCAGTGATTGAGTTAGTCAAAGGCGCAACAGCAGAACTCATGACTCCCAATCCGCCAGAACTTCCGTATTTAAAAACAGCAGCGGGAGTGCGAATAGAACTTTGGACGCGATCGCCAGCTTATGACTTATTCTCCGAATGTTCTCTTTGTTTTACCACGGTGGGAGCTAATACTGCTGAACTTGCTGCCCTAGCCGTCCCGATGATTGTATTATTACCGACTCAACAACTGGATGCGATGCGAAGCTGGGATGGGCTGCCTGGATTACTAGCAAATTTGCCAGTCTTCGGTTCTAGTTTTGCCAAAGCAATCAACTGGATCATCATGCAACAAGTCATGCGAAAAGGTCATTTATATGCTTGGCCCAATATTTGGGCAAAAACGCAGGTAGTTCCAGAATTACTCGGTAAACTCCAAGCAGCAGAAGTTGCAGAATTTGCTTTGGACTATTTAAATCATCCTGAAAAATTGCAGGAAATGCGCGATCGCCTCCGCAGCATTCGAGGTGAAGCGGGTGCTGCCCAAAAACTGGCAAAGCTAGTCTGTGAGGAGTTAGAAATGCAAAATGCTTAATCTTTAAGCGCTACGACTAAGCGCTACGACGCCCCAGTTCGTAGATCCCGCAACCGACACAAGCAAGCATTCCCATACTGATTGCCCAGCTGCGCCCTAAGCCAAGTTCTACCCCATAATTGCAAATCGCGCCAATTAAGAAAAAAGGCACAATGCTGAAAATAGAAGCATAAAAGGCATTTTGAGCTTCTCTACCCTTGCGAGTTCTGTCAAATTCTTCTTGTGAAGTGTAGAGCGATCGCTCAGCAAAGTTAAACCAGCGATTAATTTGCTCCATCACCCATTCGCTGACCGGAGAGCAACCGAGATATAAAGCCAGCGACCATAGACCTGCACCTGCGATCGCGGTCGCATTTAGCTCGAATCTAAACGGTAGAATTTCAATCAGCATGGGTTTTACAACACTATAGTAGTTACTCTTCAGGGATTTTAACAAAAGTCAAGAATCTGTAAATATAGGTTGTTCCTCACTGCCTAAAAAAGTTGTGAGGTGCCGACAATTTCCACCCAGAGACAGACCCCAGCTAAAGGCTTGACTGTCAAACTTGACACGGCAGCAATCTAAAGTAACATCTTTCGGTTAATTGGCTGCGTAGATAAGCACCACAGTTCTCGGTTATCGATCTTAATTCGGGCAAACGAAGAGTAAAGCAATGCAGCAAGGGTCCGTACCACAAAACCTTCAAAACCGCTTTCTCCATCCAAGACGATTTCTATTTTTATTAGGGCTGCCTTTAGCTTGGTTAATGCCAGCAGTAGAATTACAGCCAAAATCAGTTGAGGCATTGGAAGTTAGAGCAAGTTCGGCATTAACTGGCAATAGTTGGCAAGGGGCATCTTTCCCAGTTGAAAATTTTCAAGGCTATACTTCTGCATTTGGCTACCGTCGCTCTCCTTCTGGTTCTGGGGGTTTGGAATTCCATCGGGGCTTAGACATTGCTGCACCTGAAGGAAGTTACATTCGTAACTGGTGGGCAGGGAAAGTCGTGAAAGTCTCACAAGATAGACTTTGCGGCACCTCAATTACTGTGGAGTCCGGTGCGTGGCGTCACGTCTACTGTCACATGAAAGGGAGCGTGGAAACCGCCAATGGCGGTCGTTATTTCATCGATCGCAGCGGGGGTCTTGTAGTTTGGGAAGGGCAACAAGTGCCAGCAGGTGCCCGGATTGGTCGGGTAGGGATGACTGGCCGCACTACTGGTCCTCATCTCCACTGGGGATTAAAGTATGGCGATAACTATGTAGATCCGGCTCAGGTTCTTAAAGCAATGTATGCTCAACAACCCGGTAATGTTCGGCAAGTTGGGCAACGTTTGCTTCAACCGTCTAGAAGTCAGACATCGTGGTGGAAACGTCAGGGGCAACGAACGATTGATTATTGATCGACGTGACAACATTTTCTTAGGCTCAATCCTTCTTACCTAAGACAAAAGCAATTCAAGGACTGGGTGCAATACATCAGTAGGGACATGGCAATGCCATGTCCCTACTTGTTAGAAACCGCAATATACTGCACTCAACTGAGAAACGTTATACAGGAACGCCCCGAAGATTGGCAGGTTCAAATCTTAGCAATAAAAGAACCCGTTTTTTTCAAGAAAACGAGTTCTTTTATAGAAGTGTTCTGTTTAAAGAACAAGCACTTTTAATTAAGGTAATTAAGGAAGTGCTACCTCTTTTTTAGGCACTTGGGCACGTTCAGTTACAATTTGACGAAAGCGATCGCCCTCAATCGTTTCTTGGTCTAACAAAAGATCCACCAGATAGTCTACTAAGACTCGGTTTTCCAAAATCAGCCGACAAGCTTCCTTATAACAATGCTCAACAATTGTTCTGACTTGAGTATCAATGCGAGTCGCTATTTCTTCAGAATACTCGCTACGGCTCCCCCAATCGCGCCCTAAGAATACTTCCCCATTCGGAGTTTCCAACGACAGCGGCCCCAAATCGGACATTCCAAAGCGCGTGACCATCTGCCGCGCCAGCGATGTCACTTTCTCTAAGTCATTCCAAGCACCCGTTGTCACTTCATCGTCGCCAAAAATGACTTCTTCCGCTGCACGTCCACCCAAGATTCCGGTAATTCGAGCCAGCAGCTGCGATCGTGAAAACAAACCCTGCTCTTCACCCGGAGTATACCAGGTCAGTCCTCGTGCTTGACCCCGTGGTACAAGGGTGACTTTCTGCACCGCGTCGTGACCGGGTAACAGGGTGCCGATCACGGCATGACCGATTTCGTGATAGGCAATTAATCGCTTGTTCTTGCTATCCACCAGCGGCGTGCCTTCCATCCCCGCTACCACCCGGTCAACGGCGTCGTTGATTTCTAGCTCTGTAACCGCATCTTTCCGCCGTCTGGCAGTCAAAATGGCAGCTTCGTTGAGCAGGTTCGCTAAGTCAGCACCTGTAAAGCCTGGAGTTCGACGAGCAATGTTTTCCAGCGAGACTTCGGGGGCAATTTTCTTATTCCGCGCATGAACTTCCAGAACCGCAAGGCGTCCTTTGAGATCCGGTGCATCCACCATCACTTGTCGGTCAAAACGTCCCGGACGCAACAGCGCCGAATCCAGAACATCGGGACGGTTGGTTGCGGCAATAATAATAATCCCGGTATTGCCTTCAAACCCGTCCATTTCTGTCAAGAGCTGGTTGAGGGTTTGTTCCCGTTCGTCGTTCCCACCGCCGATGCCTGCGCCTCTTTGCCGTCCGACGGCGTCGAT
>NZ_JAMPKB010000118.1:0-11772 GCF_039961925.1 Trichocoleus sp. DQ-U1
TATGAACTTCGGCTCAGTCAAAGGTAAGATGAGTAAAACTTATGACTGGCAGCTAGCAATCGTCTAATTTTAGACCCCATATTACCCCAGCGACGACTTTTGCAAGAGGTCTAAAGAACAGAGCGCAAATCTGTATGCCCAAAAGCTGGCTGAGCAGGGATTCGTCACCTTGTCCCTCGATTTGTCTTTCTGGGGCGAGAGCGGTCGTCGGATCGAGCGCCCGTTTGCGACCACCTTCCGTGGAAGCTCAACTCCGGAGAGCGACGTGACAACGAGTAAGCCTGACGAAATCCCCGAAGCGGTTCTTTGGCTTGATTCGGATGCGACTTCGTTTGTAATTGAACATGCGATGTCCGTCGATGGAGAATTTGTACACTCCCAAACTGAGGACGACGCTTCAGGGGCGACACTGGCACTAATTTGACAACAGGATGGTTGTCTTTCGAGATCGTGATTTCTTCACCACGAAGTGCCACCTCAATTAATTTGGGCAGAGGTTGAGATGCCGCAGCGAGATCGATTTGCTGCATAAATCTAACCCTCTTTTTTATTCATCTTCCATCTTTTCTGAAAAATCCGTGTCTTGATACACTTGGTCAAGTGCCTGCTGTTGAGTCCGCCGGGAAGGACGACGGTATTTTTTTGCTTCCAACCGGGGTTCGTATTGACTGTGCCCTTTACCCTTCGTTTTCATTTTCAGGGTGGCGTCGGGATCGGCTTGTTGGTTCAGATGAGTAGAAAGAGCGATCGCATCTTTCAGAAAATCTAGATAATGCTCGTAACGTTCCCAATCCCCTCGTACCGCACAATTCGGCTCATCCCGATGCAGGCAATCACTAAATTGACATCGGGCTACCGCTAAGCGCTGCCGTGCCTCTGGGAAATAATGCACTAACTCTTCCGGAGTCGCATCCAAGTCTGGTTGGTTGAAGCCAGGGGTATCTGCAATGAACCCGCCTGTCGGTAATTCAAACAATTCAACGTGTCGCGTCGTATGACGCCCTCGGCTGAGTTTGCCGGAAACTTCTCCGACGCGCAGATTGACGCTGGGAATAAGATAGTTTACAATGCTCGATTTCCCGACGCCAGAAAGACCCGCAAAAATAGTAATTTTATGATTTAGCTGATGCTGGAATTCTTCTAGACCTTGATCTGTGTGGACGCTGATAAATATCGGTTGGTAGCCCCACCCTTGCAAGCGATCGCGCCATTGGTTGAGTTTGTCAGTTGTCGCTAAATCGCTTTTATTTAAGCAAAGGCAGACTTCTAAGCCAGTAGACTCTCCTTTTACCAGAAAACGACTCAATTGATAGGCATCCAACGTAGGTTCTTCTAGGGCAAAAACGAGAAGAATTTGCTGAGCATTTGCCACTGGAGGACGATCTAGTTCGCTTGTGCGGGGGAAAACTTCGGCGATCGCTCCCCGTCCACCTGCCCAGTCAGCTTCCTCAATCAGAACGCGATCGCCTACCATCACTTTCTGACCTATTTTTTTCAGCCTTGCCCGACGAGTACACAGGAGAAAGGGAGTTATCGGCGGGGTGTCAGCTTCCAACTCCAAACTACTGAGGTCTAGTCGCACTTGATAGAAATTCGCCTGCACAGCCACCACCGTCCCAATTAACGGCGAAGATTCTTCCAACCGATTAACCGGATCTGGAAATTTCTCCTCCCTCTCCTCTCCTGTCGGCGGTAGCGACGGAGGTAGTACAGAACTCATAGGGAAGCTGGACGCCGCACCCTCAGGGCAAAAAAGCCTGTGCGGTCTTCAGACGCAATGAATCGCGTCTCTTCAATTGTGTAGCCCGCCATCGCTAAACTATCAGGAACCTGCTCAATTGGCTCACCCGGATCTAGCCACACTTCTAATAAGGTGCCGGGTGCCATTTGTTCCAGGCGGAGTTTGGTGCGAACGAAGTTAATCGGGCAAGGCGTCCCCCGCAAGTCCAGCTGAGCGTCCGGCACATCCGTTGCAGTCGCTGGATTGTCGATCACTTGAACAACCCTCCTAAAAATCCTTCTAAACCGCCTTTCCCAGTGCGATCGCCTTTGATTTTAGCCAGCTTCTCTAGCAGTTCCCGTTCTTCAGCCGTAATTCGATTGGGAATATCAATTCCTACATTAATCAGGTGATCTCCCCGGCTGACTGGGTTCCCTAGTTTGGGTACGCCATGATTTTCTAGCGTCAGCACCGTATTCGGTTGCGTTCCCGCCGGAATTGTTAACTCTACCGGCCCATCTACTGTATTCACTTCCAGACGGCATCCTAAGATCGCCTGCAAGTAGCTAATCTTAATCTCTGACAGGACGTTAATCCCATCCCGCTGAAACTCTGCGTCTTCCTCAACAAACAAATAGACGTACAAATCTCCCGGAGGACCACCGCGCAGACCAGCGTCTCCTTCTTTAGAAACGCGCAGCCGGGTTCCATTATCTACCCCTGGAGGGATAGTAATTTTAAGCTTTTTCGTCTCCTGTTTGCGACCGACGCCTCCGCAAGTTTCACACTTGTCCTCAATTACCTGCCCTTCACCGTTACAGGTGGGACAGACAGAGACTTGGGTAAAGCTACCAAAGGGAGTCCGTGTCGCACGACGCACTTGACCGGAACCACTGCAAGTTGGACAGGCTCGCGGTCGCGTTCCTGGCTTGGCACCTGCACCGCTACAGGTAGCACAGGTTTCTAGATGGGGAATCCGGATTTCTTTTTCGCCCCCAAAGACGGCTTCCCGAAATTCCAGCTTTAAATCTAACCGCAGGTCGTCACCGCGAACGGGACCGCTACGTCTGCGAGCAGCCGTTTGACCCCCGGCACCCCCAAACCCACTGAAGAAGCTTTCAAAAATATCGGCAAAGTTACCAATATCGCCTAAGTCTGGGCCAGCTCCGACACCAGAAGCCACCCCGGCTTCTCCATAGCGATCGTAGCGAGTCCGGGTTTCTGGTTCCGAAAGGACTTCGTATGCTCGATTGATTTCTTTAAAGCGTTCTTCCGCCCCTGGCTCTTTATTGACATCCGGGTGATATTTCCGGGCCAGACGGCGATAGGCACGCTTAATTTCCTCTTTGTCTGAGTCACGGGAGACCCCGAGAATTTCATAGTAGTCGCGGGCCATAGAACGCTGCTTCTTTAGGGGTTAAGGGTTAGGAGAACGGAAAAATGAAAACTTTAGATATCCTTCAATTTTTCATTTTTCCTTTTTTATTTTTAATTGATTTAGTCAACTGGCTCGTAGTCAGCCTGAACGGTATTATCGTCATCAAATCTAAAGTCATCGTCATCGGGTGTGGAGTCAGGCGCTTCACGAAACTCTGGGGATATGCCACTTTCCAAGCTTTCGTAATCATCCGGTGTCTCGCGTCCGCTGGCTTGCTGGTACACGGCAGCACCAATCGCAAACAGTGTCTGCTGAAAATCGTCAATCTGTTGTTTGATCTCCTCAACACTAATTGAGGGGTTAGCCAGCGCCGCTCGCACCGCTGTAGCCTTCTTATTTGCCTGCGTTTTGATATCCTCTGCAACCAGATCCCCGTTATCATTTAACGTCGATTCATAGCTGTAGAACAGGCTATCAGCCTGATTTTTCAGCTCCACTACTTGCATCCGACGCTGGTCTTCTTCGGCATAGGTTTCAGCTTCGTGCCGCATCCGTTCGACTTCGCTGGCACTCAAGCCGCCGGTATTGCTAATCCGGATACTCTGCTCTCTCCCAGTGCCTTTGTCTTGAGCCAATACTTTGAGAATTCCATCAACGCCAATTTCAAAGGACACTTCAATTTGAGGGATGCCTCTGGGAGCGGGGGGAATTCCTGCTAGGAGGAATTTGCCAAGACTTTTGTTATCTTTCGCCATCGCCCGCTCACCCTGCAAGACGTGAATTTCCACGCTGGTTTGTCCGTCGGTGGCGGTGGAAAAAACTTGGGATTTTGTCGTGGGAATTGTGGTGTTGCGCTCAATAATTTTTGTAAACACTTCTCCCAAGGTTTCAATGCCCAAGCTTAGGGGGGCAACATCCAATAGCAGCAGATCCTCGACTTCACCGCTTAAGACGCCTCCTTGGATCGCTGCTCCCAGCGCCACTGCTTCATCCGGGTTGATCGACCGATCGGGTGCTTTGCCGCCAAAAAACTTCTTAATCGCATCTTGAACGGCAGGAATTCGAGTTGAACCTCCTACCAGGATGATCCGGTCAATCTCATTGGCTGTCAAACCGCTGTCTTTGATCGCCTGAGCTACAGGCTCAATGGTACCTTCCACCAAATGGTTAACGAGTTCTTCAAACTGGGCGCGGGAAAGTTCCATCTCTAAATGTTTTGGCCCGGTTTCATCGGCGGTGATGAATGGCAAATTGATGGAGGTGCTGCCCATGCTGGAAAGTTCGATTTTGGCTTTCTCTGCTGCCTCTCGCAACCGCTGGAGAGCCATTTTGTCGGTTCCCAGGTCGATGGAATCTTGCTGTTTGAAGTTTTCGATCATCCAGCGGACAATGCTGTTGTCAAAGTCATCTCCGCCTAGATGGTTGTTTCCAGAGGTAGCTTTGACTTCAAAAACACCGTCACCCAATTGGAGTACGGAAACGTCGAAGGTGCCGCCCCCTAAGTCAAACACCAGAATGCACTGCTCTTCATCTTGTTTATCTAAGCCGTAGGCAAGAGCAGCTGCCGTGGGTTCGTTGATGATCCGTAAAACTTCCAGTCCGGCAATGGTACCGGCATCTTTTGTCGCCTGCCTTTGGGCGTCTGTGAAGTAGGCAGGTACGGTGATGACTGCCTGGTCTACCTGTTCGCCAAGAAAGTTTTCTGCATCCTGCTTTAGCTTTTGCAGGATCATCGCTGAGATTTCTTGGGGGGTGTAGTTGCGTCCCCGAATTTGGACATCGACGGTATCATCGCGACCTTTGATACAGGTGTAGGGCACGCGCGATCGCTCTATTTCGGTGTCATCCCAGCGGCGACCGATAAAGCGTTTAATGCTGTATACCGTATTTTCGGCATTGGTGACAGCTTGCCGTTTTGCTAGTTGACCAACTAGGCGATCGCCGCCCTTGCCAAATCCCACGATACTTGGGGTCGTTCTCCCTCCTTCTGTGTTAGAGATGACGATGGGTTGACCCCCCTCTAAAACAGCCACGCAACTATTGGTCGTGCCCAAGTCGATGCCAATGACTTTTCCCATAGCTAGCTGTAGTAAAGGTTTACAGGATTTGTTAAGTAGCCGTCGAATTGCTTGTCCGAAATGGTTCGGACCCGGCACCAGATTTCCATCAATTTGATTGTAATTTCTGACGCCTTCAACCGTCGATGCAGTGCATCAAACTCCATTAACTTTCGCCAGAAAGCGGATGACCTTCCTCTGAGGTTACCACGGGCTCCATACCAGCAGCAACTTTGACTAGGGCGTGGCGCAAGACGCGATCGCCCAAGAAATAGCCGCGCACCAGCTGTTCGATCACGGCTCCTTCTGGATATTCATTCGTTGGTTCCCGCATCACGGCTTCGTGGAGATTGGGATCGAAATCTTGGCCCTCCGGACGCATGGGAGATACTCCGATGCGCTTGAGAGCGTCTGCCAGCTGTTTGTAGACACTCTGGTAGCTTTTGTGGATGCTCCATTCTCCATCAGTTTGCGGCTTAATCTGCGATCGCGCCCGCTCAAAATTATCCACTACGGGCAGTAACTCAGTAATGGTGGTGCACTTGATCTGCACCTCCGAGTCTTCCTTCTCTTTGAGAGTCCGCTTGCGGAAATTTTCAAAATCTGCGGCTATCCTCATGTACTGAGTTTTGAAAGAGTCACACTGTTGCGTGCGCTCTTCCACTTGCGCTTTTAAAGCCTCCACTTCCCGCGTCAATGCTTCTACAGCCGCTGCGTTGCTGGCTGCTTCTGCGTTACTTTCGTCTCCGCTGGCTCCGGAGGTTGCACTGGCATCTGATACCGCATCAGATGTATGGCTTGTGCCATACACTGACGCCTCCCCTAATGGTTCTCCATTCAAGGTTCCCGTTTCAGATAATGGTTCATTCCCCATTTCCTGTGCCACCGCCTGGTTATCAACCATTGGAGGTGAAGTATTGTCTTGCTGATTTTCTTCCTCGTTCATTGGGCTATCATCCCAGCTAAGAGACTGCTCGCGCTCATTTTAATCGGTAGTCCTGTCGATGTCGCCACTACCACCTCCCCTTCTGTATCAGGTTGGTGTCTCACCACTCCCTGAGTTAGGGATGGAGAGAACCGGCGCATTGCCACAAAACTTTCCCCTTTCTAGAATCATAGTGTGCCCAGGCATCCTGCCAATACTCTTTAAAGCTTTTGGCTTGACTTTCTGACAAGGCTTGGGTGGGAAAACCGTATCAACACGCCAACCCTACCTTAACCCTACATTGTGCCAAGCTATGCCATCTGCTGGCATTTGCACAGAATTTTCTTTATAGAAGCAATTGCCTATTTTCCGATTGTAACGTCATCTTCACGAATTTCAGGATAGCCATTGAGCGAGTGGGCGTGTCAGACATCAGAATCTAGACAGTAGACTATGTATGAATCGCAAAATAAATTAAGACAATCCTACGCCTAAGACTTGGTTAAGGCTATTATCGTGAATGTTCCCTACCACGTTCAGCTTTACACGCTCCTTGTCATTAACCAAGTCGTGTCCGAGTCTTCCAAGGCTCCGGCAGGTCTTAAATCTTAAAACTTACAGCATCGTTGTACGGATATTACTGCTTGCGGCTAGTCAGGAGCAAATTGGCTTATCGCGTCAATTTTGCCTTTAAAATCGCCGCAACGGCTCAGCATAAATGATGAAACGGTCTGGTGATACTGCGGGGGCGCAAGCCTAAGTTGCGATCTAGACCGTAAAAATTTAGTTTTTGGCTGACGATAGCAATTTTGCTTCATGGTTTTGGGAACAATTTGTAAAGAGGTATTCTCACGGATCTATGACTCAATCCTCACCACGAAATCGCGCCCTTGCTGTCCGCAATGAGTTTTCGCCCTTCGGCAACCAGCTGATTCAGGCAGGCTATGTTGACACCGACCAAATGCGGCAGGCTATGGTAGAAAGCCGCAAGTCTGGTAGACCCTTAACCGAGGTTCTAGAAACGATTACTGGGCGATCGCTTCCCCCAGATTTGCTACGTCAGTATAAAAAACAACAGCTTTTTGAACTCAAAATTCTTTACGGAGTTGAATCTCTAGATCCGGAAATCAGCCAAATTCCCACTTCTCAGATTGGGTCTTTGATTGAAACCCTGATTCCGATCGATATCTGTAGTCGCTATAAACTGGTACCTTTAACGAAAAATGACACCCAGCCCCCCTCGGTACTGGTGGCAATGGTCGATCCAGATAATTTAGCGGCTCAGGACGATCTCAACCGCATCTTACGACCCCAGGGCATCGCCTTGCAGCGAATGGTGATCACTCTGGAAGACTGTTTGAATCTAATTAACCAATACAAGGATGAGCAAACCAGGAAAGAGGAAGTAGCGCGAATCCAAAAGTCTGTGGATGTCTCAGACGTTCTGGATAATTTGAACGACTTAGGCGATGCACCTCCTGAAATTGAAGATGACCTGAATGTAGAGGATGCACAGGGCGCTCCCGTCATCAACTTGGTTAACAGAATCCTCCTCAAGGGTCTGCAAGAGCAGGTTTCAGACATTCATATTGAACCCCAAGAAGAATTCTTACGCATTCGCTTCCGGAAAGATGGGGTGCTACAACAAGCCTTCGAGCCGTTCCCGAAAAAAATCATCCCAGCCGTCACAGCTCGCTTCAAAATCATGGCTGAGCTAGACATTGCCGAGCGACGGATGCCCCAGGATGGTCGTATCCGGCGGGTGTTTGAAGGGCGTAAGGTTGACTTTCGGGTGAATACCTTACCCAGCCGCTACGGCGAAAAGGTGGTCTTGCGAATTCTCGATAACTCTTCCACCCAGCTAGGTTTGGATAAGTTAATTTCCGATTCGGAATCGCTAGAAATTGTCAGAGAAATGGCAAGCCGTCCCTTCGGCTTGATTTTAGTAACCGGGCCAACTGGGTCTGGTAAATCTACCACCTTGTACTCGGTTCTGGCAGAACGGAACGATCCGGGAATTAATATCAGTACGGCAGAAGACCCGATTGAGTATGCCTTGCCTGGGATTACTCAGGTACAGGTAATTCGAGAGAAAGGAATGGATTTTTCCTCGATCTTACGAGCCTTCATGCGCCAAGATCCGGATGTAATTCTGGTGGGTGAAACGCGGGACAAAGAAACGGCGAAAACCGCAATTGAAGCAGCACTAACCGGACACTTGGTGCTGACAACCCTGCACACCAACGATGCCGCCGGTGCGATCGCCCGCTTAGACGAAATGGGTATCGAGCCATTCATGGTATCGGGTTCGCTGATTGGCGTTTTGGCGCAACGCTTGATGCGGCGTGTTTGTAGCGAGTGTCGCCTTTCCTATTCACCCACTTCACAAGAACTCGGTCGATTTGGTTTATCGGCTTCTGGGGACGGGGATATTACCTTCTACAAAGCCAATACTTTACAACCCGATGAAGCGAAGGAAGCCAAAAGCAGAAATGCTCTGTGCCAAAAATGTAATGGCATTGGCTATAAGGGACGTGTGGGTGTTTATGAAGTCATGCGCGTAACCGAACGCTTGCAAAATTTAATCAGCCAAGGTGCCCCCACCGAGCGCATTAAAGAAGCAGCCGTGGAAGAAGGGATGAAGACATTGCTGGCATACAGCTTAGACCTGGTACGCCAAGGTTATACCACTCTGGAAGAAGTAGAACGGGTGACATTTACAGATTCTGGTCTAGAGGCAGAACTCAAAGCCAAGCGGAAGAGCGGTCTAGAATGTGTCACTTGCACTGCTGAGTTAAAGCCAGAGTGGCTAGATTGTCCTTATTGCATGACGCCTCGCTTTTCCGAATAAATTTCAATCGTCAATCGCTAATGGCGAATGGCAATCACCCAAGCTACGCCCTTAGTCAAGGAAAAATTAGCAACTGAGAAATCAAGAATCACCCCAGGAGACAGCCTCATGGAATTAATGATTGAAGACTTGATGGAGCAACTCATTGAAATGGGCGGCTCAGATATGCACATCCAGGCAGGAGCGCCGGTTTACTTTCGCATTAGTGGGAAACTCAACCCCATTGGGGACGAACCGCTTCCTCCCCAGGAGTGTCAGAAACTCATCTTCAGTATGCTGAACAACACGCAGCGTAAGGAATTAGAGCAAAACTGGGAACTTGACTGCTCTTATGGGGTTAAGGGATTGGCTCGCTTCCGCGTCAATGTGTACAAAGAGCGGGGCTACTATGCGGCGTGCTTAAGAGCGTTGTCTTCTAAAATTCCGAACTTCGATCAGTTGGGTCTCCCAGACGTCGTGCGGGAATTGACTCACAGACCGAGAGGAATGGTGTTGGTGACGGGGCAAACGGGTTCTGGGAAAACCACCACCCTGGCTGCGATGCTCGACTTGATCAACCGGACGCGAGCAGAACACATCCTAACGGTGGAAGACCCGATTGAATATGTTTACCCGAACATCAAGAGCTTGTTTCACCAGCGTCAAAAAGGCGAAGATACTAAGAGCTTTGCGAATGCGCTGAGAGCCGCGCTCCGGGAAGACCCGGATATTATCCTGGTAGGGGAAATGCGCGACCTAGAAACCATTGGTCTGGCGGTATCAGCGGCTGAAACAGGTCACTTGGTGTTCGGCACCCTGCACACCAGCTCAGCAGCAGGTACTATCGACCGGATCTTGGACGTATTTCCTCCAGAGCAACAGCCCCAAATCCGCGCTCAGTTGTCTGGTTCGTTATTGGCAGTCTTCAGCCAATGCTTAGTGCCCAAACATAATCCGAAACCCGGTGAATATGGTCGGGTAATGGCGCAGGAAATCATGCTGGTAACACCAGCGATCGCTAACTTGATTCGAGAAGGAAAATCTGCTCAAATTTACTCTGCTATCCAGACTGGAGCAAAATTGGGAATGCAGACGATGGAACAGGCTCTAGCTGGCTATGTCAAAGCTGGTGCCATCTCCTTTGAGGCGGCGATGGGCAAATCATCTAAACCTGAAGAATTACAGCGTATCCTGGGGACATCGCCAGCGACAGGGGCAAAAGCTGGCGCTCGGTAGGTTCGAGGCGGTGTAAAACCTATTGCACTAAGCTTGTATGATGCCAGGTAGTCCAGACCGAATATGTTTCGGTCTGGACTACCTGGCATCCCTCAGCAGAAATTGTCAAAAACCTCCCCGGAAGACACCTTCCCATTACAAAAATTTTCCTTTTAAAAGCCATTCTTCTTTCACTTAGAGGTGAGGTATGCCTACCTATATTGCTGATGTTCGAGACTCTAAAGGAGCCGCAAAGAAAGACAAAATTGTTGCCGACTCCCTGGGGAGTGCCCGCGACGCCCTGCGCGAAAAATGGGTTTCTGTTGCAAATATCAAAGAAACTCAAACCTTTGACCTGAGCAAATTAAACCTAAAAGAGTTTCAAACTTCTTTAGCGAAGGTTACGGTCAAGGATAAAGCCGTCTTTTCTCGTCAATTTGCCGCGATGGTCAACGCGGGTGTGGCGATTGTTAGATGTTTGGGCGTACTTTCGGAACAATGTAGCAATCCTAAGCTTAAAAAAGCGCTGGTGGAAATTAGCTCAGAGGTTCAACAAGGTGTGAATCTCTCGGATGCGATGCGTAAACATCCGGAGTGTTTCGATAATCTATACGTCAGTATGGTGCAAGCAGGAGAGGTCGGCGGTGTCCTCGATGAGGTACTCAACCGATTAGCCAAAGTCCTAGAGGATATGGCACGCCTGCAAAACCAAGTCAAAGGGGCAATGGCATACCCCGTGGCAGTGGGAATCTTGGCAATCATTGTCTTTATTTGTATGACCGTGTTTTTGATCCCAATCTTTGCTGGCATTTTCAAAGATTTGGGGACAGAATTACCGGCTCTAACACTGTTCATGCTGTGGATTAGCGAAATCCTCAGAAGTTGGAGGATCATCATCCCTATCATTACTGTCATCGTTGCCTCTTTTGTTTACAGACAGTATTACAAGACGCCAGTTGGTCGTGTGACGATGGATCGCTTTTTCTTGAAAATGCCGCTATTGGGCGACTTGAATGAGAAATCATGTGTTGCTCGCTTTTGCCGCATTTTTGGAACCTTGACTCGTTCTGGAGTGCCTATTCTCACTTGCATGGATATTGTGAGAGATACGGCGGGTAACCAGGTAATTGCTAACGCGGTGGAAGCAGCCAAGCTAGACATTCAACAGGGTGGGATGATGAGCTTAGCTTTGCAAAAAGAGCAGGTTTTCCCAATCCTGGCAATTCAGATGATTAGTATTGGGGAAGAGACAGGTCAGTTAGATGCCATGATGATGAAAGTGGCAGATTTCTATGAAGATGAGGTTGAGCAAGCGGTGAAAGCGCTCACCAGCGTTCTTGAACCCATCATGATGGTGGTATTAGCGGGGATGGTAGCGGTGATTTTGCTTTCAATGTATCTCCCCATGTTTGCTGTGTTTGACAAACTAGGCTAATCAATTTCAGGTTTTGGATTTTTCTCATTCCCAGATTTATCTGGGAATGAGATTTGGGATGGAGGGCTTATGGTACTTAACGATGACCTAATCTCCAATCTAAGATTGAAAATTTAAAATCAAAATATGTTTGTTAAGCAATCCTATTACGAAGCTAGCTTGGCGGAGTACAGTAACCTGTCTGGAGCGATCGCATTGCTCAAGCAGCACCG
>NZ_JAMPKB010000119.1:0-11769 GCF_039961925.1 Trichocoleus sp. DQ-U1
GCGCAGGGGAATAGCAGTAGGCCGGACCAGCCGACAAATACGAAGCGATCGCGCTTGAGCCAGTCGTCAATGGCGTCAAACCACCCTCTTGAACTTGGCGCGCGTCCGACTGCAATGGTCATTTCAAATCCTCTTACTATTGCGTCAAATCGTCTGAACTTGAGCAATTAACATTATTTATTTGACACGACCCACGTCAGACAGTAGTGGGATTATTTTGGAGAAGTTTGCCGGGTTCTGTCTTCAATAGACACACTCGCTTGATTCCCCTGCGTGTCAATTTCCACTAACCTGTCGCCCTGATACCGGGTTTCAGGCTACTGTTATTTGGGAATGGGGCGCTTTTTGTCCCCAAAGTAAAACCCTAGGGTTCTAGCACGTGTCCTCTATGATAAGAAAATATCAGAATTTTTACAATCTGACACGTACTTCTCATTAATCTCTAGCTCAGTTAGATTGCTAAATCAATAGCATAAATCCCTGGGAAGCTAGATAATCTGAATCAGTCCGATCTTAAAAATTTTCCTTAACAACTTTGGCGAACACAGAGTTTTCTTTCATGGCTGCACCGACAACATCCACAAGTAACCGCGTTCTCCGTCAAGAGGTTTTAGGCTCTCGTCGTTTGAGTAACTATTGGTGGGCAACCGTAGTCTCCTTGGGAGCTACAGGCTTTTTATTGGCTGGAATTTCAAGCTACCTAAAAGTCAATCTTCTCCCTTTTGCTGACCCCACCAAGTTACTTTTTATCCCTCAAGGGATAGTCATGGGACTTTACGGGTTGGCTGGGTTACTCGTAGCGCTCTATCTATGGATGATGATTCTTTTAGACGTAGGGGGCGGTTACAACGAGTTTAATCAAGAAACCGGATATATTCGCATCTTTCGATGGGGCTTCCTCGGCAAAAACCGCGAAATTGAAGTCGGCTGTCGCATACAAGATGTCCAAGCGATTCGAGTGGAAATTAAAGAAGGTCTCAACCCACGCCGGTCGATTTACCTGCGCGTCAAAGGACGCCGCGATATTCCCCTGACGCGAGTTGGGGAACCTCTACCCTTGTCAGAGCTGGAAAATCAGGGTGCCCAACTGGCTCGCTTCTTGGAAGTGCCCATTGAAGGTCTCTAACAATTCTTGGTTGAGCCTCCCAATATCTGCATAAGATGATTCAGTAGCTCTGGCTACCAATTAGGTGAAATGAAAATGCAGATACAAATCCGGCACTGGTTTATATTACTTTTTGCGATCGCAGGACTGATGTTGGGGGGATGTACCACCGAGCAGGCTACTTCCTCGGATACCAGCCCCTCAGCAACTGAAACAACCTCAGCATCTGCCACTCCAGCGAGTAGTCCCAAAACAAGCAGTTTGCCCCGCCTAGAAGGTAAAGCCACCGTAGACATGACGGTTAAAGGCTCGCTAATTACGATTGAAGTCGATGGCACTAATGCCCCGATTACATCTGGGAATTTCGTCGATTTAGTTCAAAGAGGTGTCTATAACGGACTGGTGTTTCACCGCGTAGTGCGGCAACCGCAACCCTTTGTTGCTCAGGGTGGCGATCCGCAAAGTAAAGACCCGAATGTGCCCACAGAACGTCTGGGGATGGGTGGTTTTATCGATCCAGCGACGGGTCAAGCGCGTTACATTCCCCTCGAAATTAAGCCCAAAGGGGCGGAAAAACCCGTTCTCAGCGAAACGCTCAAAAGTGCGGGTGTTTCTCAACCCCCGCAGTTGCGACATACTCGTGGCGCTGTCGCAATGGCTCGCTCATCTTTACCCGACTCGGCTTCGTCGCAGTTTTACATTGCTTTAGCCGATTTGCCGTTCTTGGATGGTGACTATGCTGTTTTTGGCTATGTAACCAAAGGGATGGAGGTCGTTGACAAGATTCAGCAGGGCGATCGCATTGAATCGGCTAAGGTGACCAAAGGTGCGGAAAATCTCAAGAAATAGCAATTGGCGATTCGCTGGGTAATCGGTGGAGATTGTCGTTACTGGGATTGGCTTAGTCTCGGCTTTGGGTAACAGCTTGCAGACGAGCTGGCAACGTTTAATCGCCGGTCAAACTGGCATTCAGTTGTATCAACCCTTTCCAGAACTCGCCCCCCGCCCCTTAGGACTGATCGGGAAACAACCCGCTGAGTTAGCAACCCTGACTCAGCGGGTTGTTGCTATGGCGCTGGAAGATGCTGGTTTAGTTTCGCCTTTGCCCGACTGTGGAGTCGTCATTGGTTCGAGTCGCTCTTATCAGGCATCTTGGGAGAAATTGGCGCGGGAGTTTTATCAGGATGCGGAACAAGTAAAATCGCCGCTGTACAAACACCTGCCAACCCAGGCTTTTTTGGAGACGCTGCCCCACATGAATGCGATCGCCGCCGCTCGTCAAATCGGGGCAACGGGGTCAGTCTTGGCACCAATGGCGGCTTGTGCAACTGGAATTTGGGCGATCGCGCAAGCAGCTTCGCTCTTGGAGACTGGGCACTGTCAGCAAGTCATTGCTGGGGCAGTGGAAGCACCGATTACACCGCTGACCCTGGCAGGGTTTCAGCAGATGGGCGCTTTAGCTCAAACGGGCGCTTATCCTTTCGAGCGGCGGCGGGAAGGCCTAGCCTTGGGAGAGGGGGGAGCCGTCTTGGTACTAGAATCCGCAGAATTGGCAAAGCGTCGCTCAGCACCGATTTATGGTCAAGTGCTGGGATTTGGCTTGACAGCGGACGCTTATCATACGAACACACCAGAGCCAGGAAGTCGCAGCGCGATCGCGGCGGTAAAGCAATGTTGCGATCGCAGCAACCTTTTCCCTGCGGACATCCATTACATCCACGCTCACGGTACCGCTACCCAGCTCAACGACCAAAATGAGGCGCACTTAATTCAGTATCTCTTTCCCCAAACGGTGCCAGTCAGTTCTACTAAGGGAGCCACAGGTCATACATTGGGAGCATCTGGAGCTTTAGGTGTCGCTTTCTCCCTAATGGCATTGAAGCATCAAATATTGCCACCGTGTGTGGGGTTAAAGGAACCAGAATTTGATTTAGATTTAGTTAAAGTCCCGCGTCAAGGTGAAATTAAACAGGTGCTTTGTTTCAGCTTTGGTTTCGGAGGGCAGAATGCAGTGGTAGCTTTGGGGAAAATGTAGCCGAACGCCTTCAAGCGTTATGCCACCAAAAAAAATAGAGTGGTATATACCACTCTACAAACTCTCTACTAATTTTTAACTGGCGACTACTTCCCAAACAAGCTCTCTTGCTTGTAATTCTTTCCAGGAAGCCTTTAACTAGCCAAACGCTCGGTTGATTGAGGTTGCAACAGCGATACCAACTGCTCAACTCCTCTTTGAAGATGCCGTGTCACCGTCATCGGGCTGACACCAATTCGCTTAGCCGCTTCTTTCCGAGGAAGATCGCGTACCAACACTAACTCAATTGCTGCTTGAGTTTTGTTGTCCAAATGACTCATCGCCCCTTCCAGCTCTTGCCGTTCTTCTTCTTGACTTTGCCAAGATTGATAGCGAGGGTCAGGGAGTGTTTCCGCCAACGTCACCTGAAAGTCAGACTGCTCAAAAACGACACTATCTAAACTTAATGGTCGGCAATTTTGAGCCGCAACCTTGCTTTCACTCCACTCTTCTAGAGATACTTTAATTGCTTGGGCAATTTCAGCTTCTTTTGGCGATCGCCCTAGAGTTTGTGCCAACTCTTTTCGCGCCTTTTGTCCTTCCTGCTGGATTTCCTGCCACCGACGAGGCATTTTCATTACGCCGCTTCTGTCGCGTAAATAATGCAGCATCTCGCCGCGAATGTAAGGAACCGCAAAGGAACTAAAAGCGTAACCTTGATGGGGATTGAATCGCTCAATTGCCCGAATCAAACCGAGATAGCCGAGTTGTTCCAAATCTTCATAAGGTTCCGCACACTGATAGCTGACTCGATGAGCCATCTTCCGAACCAGTCCAGCATTCAACTGCACCAGTTGATTGCGAACTTCAACTGATGGATTTTTATAGTAAGCAATCAAAAGTTCCATCGAATCGGAGCTGCAAGAAGATTGAGTCGCCATTGTCAAAGCCTCTGTAAAACCACCCCGTTTGGGAGATTGGGAAATCGCTATCTCTTCATTTCGTCTAACTGAATTCATTTTCTGTATAGGCGCTTTCAACAACCATCGTTGGAATACGGAACTCACAGAGAGCCTCTCCAGGAATGTCAGCATATATACGTAAGTTGCAGTTTGATGTAGCCAAAAACTAATCCTTACTTCAAAAACAAACCGTAAGCGTTTGCTTCGTGAAACCCACCCTTCTAAGGACTCCGGCTCTACGTCACAATTGAATTAGACTGGCGATCGCCTAAATGTAAATGACTCGTAATATTTCTGAGGAAGCTTCATGAGTAACACCAGTAACTTCCGTCAAGCGATGCGTGAGGCTAAAAATCACGCACTCGTTGGCCCCAATGTCATTGCCAACGCCCTCCCCTACGTAGGCGCTGGACTTGTCTTAACCGCACTTGGCACCTACGGGGGTCTTGGCGTTCTTCGCTCCAACCCAGGGCTATTCATGCCAACCTTTTGGGTTGCCCTGGTTGCAGAATTTGCCCTTTTCTTCGTTGCCCAAAACGTTGCCATTAATGGCAAGAAAAGCGTTGCTCTGCCCCTCCTCGCTACCTACAGTCTGTTGTCGGGCTATACCCTGAGCGGATTGATATTCGTGGCTCTGAGGACACCAGGGGTCGGTGTGGCAGGAATTGGTTTTGCCGCCCTCGGCTGTGGCGTTACCTTTATTGCTGCACGACAGATTGGCTCCAATCTGTCGGAGCAAGACGGCATGGCTCTAACTAAAACAGTACAGCTAGGTATTATTGCCCTAGTTGTGGTGCTAGTAGGTCAGCTGCTGTTGTCTTTGTTTGGTGTCTATACACCCACCTGGCTAGAAATTGCCATTTCTGGTATTGGCGTGTTTTTGTTTGCCGGAGCTGCTGTGGTGGATTTCTATATCCTGCCCCGCGCTTACCGCGATGACCAATATCTGCCTGCTGCTTTGTCGATGTATCTGACTTACATCAATTTGTTCATTTTTATCCTGCGGTTGCTGATCGCTTTTAATAGCCGCGACTAACAGGCAAAAGTTTCATTAAGCGCACACATCTTGAAGCCGTGGGAAACCACGGCTTTTTTTGGGACTGGACATTTAGCAAGAAACTTAGATAAATTTGATTGCAGTGCAATATGAGCAGCGATCAAGAAAAAGCGCTAAAGCAATGCTGGAAATCATAGACATCCAACGTGAAGTAGAAACGTTGTCTTAGCATCTGGATCAAGATCAAGACTATCTTTAACTTTCAGCAGTTACTCCACAAATTCAATCTTAATGGGGTAATGGGTAAGAGATAATTGGTAACTTCCCCTGTTCCTCTCCTTCGCTTTCTTTGTTCAGGTCTTAGTGATTGGGAGAGAGACTCCAGCTAAGATCGAAAAGAGTGCAACTTTACTACCAAGCGCTCATCGGAAAAAGCTCAAAACAATGATTGAACTCCTAGACATTAAACGCGAAGTCGAAACGTTGTGCGATCGCCTGGGTAAAACCCAGGACTATCTTTGACGTTCCTGCTCTAACTGCCAAAATTCAAGACTTGGAGCAAGTCGCGGCGCAACCGGATTTTTGGGACGACCAAACGAGTGCCCAACAAACCCTCCAAGAACTCAATGACCTCAAATCCCACTTGGAACAATTTCACCAGTGGAAAAACAGCCTAGAAGACGCCAGGGCGGTTGTGGAACTGCTGGAATTAGAAGCCGACGAGTCACTGCTTTTGGAAGCTGAAAGCAACATCACCAAGCTCAATCAGGAACTTGAGCGATGGGAATTGCAACAGATGCTTTCCGGTACTTATGACCAAAGCGGAGCCGTTTTAACCATTAACGCCGGTGCAGGTGGCACAGACGCCCAAGACTGGGCGGAAATGTTGCTGCGGATGTACACTCGCTGGGCAGAAAACCACGGTTACAAAGTTACCTTAGCGGAAATCTCCAAAGGAGAAGAAGCGGGGCTTAAGTCAGCCACCTTAGAGATTGAAGGGCGTTATGCTTATGGCTACCTGAAGGCAGAAAAAGGAACCCACCGGCTGGTGCGGATATCGCCTTTCAACGCCAACGACAAGCGCCAAACAAGCTTTGCTGGAGTGGAAGTAATGCCAACTCTGGATAGATCCGTGACTCTAGACATTCCAGATAAGGATTTGGAAATCACCACCTCTAGGGCTGGCGGTAAAGGTGGACAAAATGTCAACAAAGTGGAAACAGCGGTGCGGATTGTTCACATTCCCACCGGCATTGCCGTGCGCTGTACCGAAGAGCGAAGTCAGCTGCAAAACAAAGAAAAAGGTCTTGCTATCCTCAAAGCTAAGTTGCTGATTGTCGCCCAAGAGCAACGCGCCAAGGAAATTGCTGACATTCGAGGCGATATGGTAGAGGCAGCTTGGGGCAACCAAATTCGTAACTACGTTTTCCACCCGTACCAGATGGTCAAGGATCTGCGGACAGGAGTGGAAACGACTGCCATTAACGATGTGATGAATGGCGACCTCGATTCGTTCATTGAAGCCTATCTGCGCCAAGAAAATCAGCTTACCTAAAAGCTGCGCCGTTGGGTCTTTAGGGTAGCCTCAGTGAGAGGGTTACTTAGCCACCAAGACACCAAGAAATTAGTAACATCGGGTGGACAAAGGAGCGATCGCTTTTGCGCAATCGCTCCTTTGTCCTTTACTTGCTGATTCGGTGATTTGCCATCAATTGCGAAACAAACTGTTACATTGTTGGAAGAAAAGTTTATCCCTGGCTTATCATCAGCTGGAAAAACCACTTTTGAGTCTTCAGTAATTATCCTTATGAGTAACTCCTCTTCAACGCCACAAGCGGCATCACAAACTCCAGAACCCATTTCTGAATCGACACCCGCCTCAACGGAGCCTCAAGCCAGCTACGTGAAGCTGGCAATGCGAAACATGGTACGAAAAGGAGGCACTTCGTTAAAACATTTTGCCCTGTCAACCATTGGTCTTGTGGCGCTGCTGATCGGTCTTTCTTACCTGACTCGTTAATCCGGAACACGGTTGTATGGGCATAAACATAGAAGTTAGCATCCAAGACTATTTCTGCTCGTCCAATCCAGCAGATGCCAGTGCCCAAGAAGAAATTTCACCTGAAACTTGGGAAACTTGGTTCCATCGTTGGATGGAAACGCTGCATCTAGCTCTTCCTCAAGCGGATGCCTATGAACTGAGTTTGCGCCTCACGGACGATAAAGAAATACAGACCCTCAACGCCCAGTATCGTCATCAAAATAAACCGACAGATGTATTAGCTTTTGCATCCTTAGAGGTAGACTGTCCTCAGCCGATGGATTTTTTAGAGGATACACCTCTGTATCTTGGTGATATCGCCATCTCCGTTGAGACTGCGACTCGGCAGGCTCAACAACAGGAACATCCCTTAAAAACAGAGCTAGCCTGGTTAGCGGCTCACGGTTTGCTTCATCTACTCGGCTGGGATCATCCCGATGAAGATAGCCTGACTAAAATGTTGAACCAGCAGGAAACTTTACTCCAGGTTATTGGTCTTACTATCTAGCCTAGCTATACCCAATAGCCTTCATCTGTACTTAGATTCAAGACTTAGATTCAAGTTTCGCCCACGCGCCAGCCGGAGCGATGGTTCATGCCCTTCAGCCCCGTAAAACCCTTGCCATGTCTCAAGAAATTTCCACACCTTCTTTGAACCACTCAGATGTAGTGAAACCAAACCGGGATTTAGCTTGGCGAATTGCGCCGAACTTAATAATTAGTTTTAAATATGCTTGGGCCGGACTTCGATATGCCTTTATTACCCAACGCAACTTTCGCATCCATGTAGTTATAGGCACCCTAGCCATTGGTTTGGGTGTCTTTTTGCAGTTGAAGGCAGTCGAAATGGCGGTGATTGGAATAACAATTGGGCTAGTGTTGGCGCTGGAGTTATTGAATACGGCAATTGAGTCAGTTGTTGACTTAACGGTTAAGCAGGCTTACCATGAGCTTGCCAAAATTGCTAAAGACTGTGCTGCTGGTGCCGTTCTGGTTTCGGCACTCGTGTCGGTATTGGTAGCTGGTTCGCTGCTTTTGCCACCCCTTGTAATTCGGATTCAGTCGATGCTGCGCTAAGTAGTTTTGAGTTTTGAGTTGAAGGCTTCTGACTCACAAGGAGTTTACATTTGATTCTGGTTATTGATAATTACGACAGTTTTACCTATAACTTGGTGCAGTATCTGGGAGAACTTGGCGCTGAACTGCCCGTAGCATCTGAAATTCAGGTGTATCGCAATGACCAAATCTCCCTTGAGCAAATCGAAAAGCTTAAACCCGATGGAATTGTGATTTCGCCGGGACCAGGGCGTCCAGAAGATGCGGGAATTTCCCTGGAGTTAATTCAAAAGATGGCTTCCGGGGTACCCATTTTGGGCGTTTGCCTGGGACATCAAGGCATTGGTCAAGTATTCGGCGGTGAAATTGTTTCTGCACCCATGTTGATGCATGGCAAAACTTCTCCAATTCATCACACAGGTGTCGGCGTATTTCGAGGATTAGACAATCCCTTTACCGCTACCCGGTATCATAGTTTGGTGATTGACCGACACAGCTGCCCAGATGTCCTGGAAATTACGGCTTGGGTAGACGACGGAACCATCATGGGCGTCCGGCATCGGAACTATCCGCATATTGAGGGCGTCCAATTCCATCCGGAGAGTATTCTGACGGCTTCAGGAAAGCAATTGCTGCGAAACTTCCTGGAATCGCTTTAGTGCTAATGGCTAATGGCTAATTGTTCATTGGTCAATTAAGCATTAGCGATTAGCAAAGGACTAATGACTAATGACTGAGGACTAAATTCTGATGAAACGGCGACAGTTGATGCGCTATGCTGGGGCGGGTTTGCTTACAGCATTAGGAACAGGCTTGGCTTCTGGATTTCAGACTTATCAGGCGGCAACACCTGGTGGATCTGTCTCTGTGAAATGGCTGGGGCATACCAGCTTTTTGTTTACTGGAAGTGGTAAACGAGTCTTGGCGAATCCCTTTCAGAAGCTGGGCTGTACGGCTGGGTATCGTTCATCGAAGGTGCCGGCGGATTTAGTGCTAGTCAGCAGCCTATTACTTGATGAAGGGGCGGTGGAAGGGTTGCCAGGGAATCCCCAGTTTTTATATAAACCGGGAGTTTACCAAGTTGACAACCTAAAAATTCAAGGAATGAGCATTAACCACGATCGCAACGGTGGACGCCGATTTGGCACGAACGTGGCTTGGCGTTGGACGCAAGGAGGAATCAATATTCTGCATTTAGGCGGTGCTGCTGCACCGATTGATATTGAGCAAAAAATCCTGATGGGACGTCCCGATGTATTGTTAGTACCTGTAGGCGGAAGTGACAAAGCCTACACGCCTCAGGAAGCCATGCAGGCAGTACAAGTCCTCAATCCCAAATTGGTGATTCCCACGCATTACCGTACCCAAGCCGCCGATGCTGCGAGTTGCGATATTGTCTCCGTGGATGAATTTTTGGCATTGATGGATGGGATGCCGGTGCGTCGGGTCAATAGTGATACTTTGACGGTTAAATCAACGGATTTGCCAGAAAATGGCACTGCGATCGCAGTGATGAGTTATAAGTTTTAAACAATCATGCGTGATGAGTCCCTAGTTATTATTTAGTGCATGGCTAATGACTAATCAGGATGCCCCGATTGGATTGCCGCATAAAGTTGATTAAAATCCTCATTGGGTAACAATCCGGTGGGATCTAGGGAAAAGCATTTTTTGAGGCGGGTGACAAGATACATATCAATGTCACCCTTATTTTTTGCATTGACTTTTCCCCGATATTCACAATCAAAAAAATTTTTCACTAACTCAAACGTGGCTTTTGAAATATTAATGTTGCCACAAACTCCACAGGATTCCATTCTGGAGGCAGTATTAACCGTATCGCCCCAAACATCATAGGAAAATTTATTATGACCGATCGCACCCGCTAGCAAGGGTCCTGAGTGGATGCCGATGCGGACTTCCCAATAGGGATGATTATTTTTGATTTTTTCGAGCCGCCGCCATTGCATAAAGGCTTGAATTTGTAAGGCGGCTAGTACAGCATCAATTGCATGAGTGCGGTTAGGAGTGGGAATTCCTCCAACACACATATAACTGTCACCAATTGTTTTTAATTTCTCTAATTTGTGAGTTTCAATAAGCATATCGAAGCAAGAAAAGCAATAATCTAATTCATTGACTAAATCTTCGGGAGTGAGTTGTTCGGCTAATTGAGTGAAATCTTTAAAGTCGGTAAACAATACTGAGGCAGAGTCATAATGCACGGGTTTAACTCTGCCAGTGCGTTTTAATTCATCGGCTACACGTACAGGAAGTACGTTCAGTAACAGGTGCTCAGATTTGCGTTTTTCTGCCTCTAGTTGGGCATATAGCTGATTTAATTGGGCGAAGCCACTGGCGTTACGAATTGCTGCCGATACTTGCAAGGCTAGTAAATAACTAATGCGTAAATCTTCCAGTGTGTAAGCGTGGGCTTGGGTAGTCGCAAAGTTGATAGTACCAATGACTTGGCGATCGCTCTGTAGGGGGACGAATATTTGGGAAGCATAAGAGTGCAGAAAAACAGATGGAGAGCCTTCTCGAATCAGTTGCGATTGACCTGTTTTCATTGCACGACCTAAAGGGCTGTCCTCTGCGACAATCGTGGCAGTCAACTCTACAGGATCGCCAAATAGGGTTACGAGGCGGCAAGAACTGGTATCGGTGCAGATATAGACACTACAATGCTCGAAATCCAAGAGCCATTTAGCTTGTTTACCAACAACCCGCAAAATCTCGTCTATATCCAGGGTACGGTTAATCGCTGTCGCAATTTCATTGACAGCGGCGATGCGGCTGGAAAGAGCTTGGGCTTCCGCAAGCAGACGGCGGGCTATCAGCAGTAGTGGTTCGCGAGCTTGTTTTTCTAGCTCATTGCTACTATCAAACGGAGGGAAAGAGTCATGGGTATTGCCCATTATTGGGATGATTCTGTTTTTCCTGAAATTTAACGAACGACATTCTCAAGAAAATACGGACTCACGAGAAAACTGGCAATTTACAATTGGTCAATTTCGAGAGCGATCGCGTCTGTGTATCGATTTATGCTGGTAAATAAGTCAGCAGTGGCAATAATCTCGAAAATTTCTGCGTCATCTAGCCCCAAATCTCGCAGATTTTGGTAATCTTTAGCGGTCAGTTCCTGGGGTTTAGTCCCGGCAAGTAAGCCAAAGCGAATGACGGCTTTTTCGCGCTTGGGAAGCGGACAGGCAGCAAAGTCTGAAACCAATGTCCGGAGAACTTCTTCGCTCATTCCTAGCGCTGATAATCCATGCAAGTGAACGTTGAGGGCATAGGGACTGTTGTGAGCCTGGGAGATAGCAACCCCCACCATTTCCTTTAGGGTACGGGGCACATCTCCTTGCAGGATGGTAGCGCGAAATTTTTTCCAATTCGCTTCCAACACATCGGGATTGATCGCCATTGATTTGAAAATGTTGGGAATGATGCCAAACCCTAGTTCAGACAAAATTTCGTTATATAACCTGAGTTCGGGTTAAGCCGAAGGGAGGAAAAACGCATTGATATTGAGAGAGGGCTTCTTAGGCTGATGGCAATAGGCAATTAATCCACAGACCAAATTCACCAAGAAAT
>NZ_JAMPKB010000120.1:0-11721 GCF_039961925.1 Trichocoleus sp. DQ-U1
TTTCTTGTTCGTATGCTTTGACTACTTTTTCTCGAAAGTCGATGGAGTAAGGTTTCATTCTACCTGTTCATGCACTGACCTCAATGTACTCTATATACCTGCAATCTGCTGTAAATTTAGGTGTCTCAGTGATGGGATTTGCTGTATTAAACCAGCGTCTCAACGAACTGGAACAACGACTAAAACAGAGTGAGGAACTGTTAAACAAAATTAACCGCAAAATTGATATTGGATATTATGCTAACTTCAAAGCTGCTATTGGTCTGGCGATGAATGCCTTTACGATGACCAAAGTGGAAAATAGAGAGCGTATGGCGATTGAAGCTATAAATCGCTTTCTAGAAGCTGAACATATTTACACTGACTACACAGACAAAGAACTTGAGCAAGGTAGCCAGATTGCTGATGAATATCTTTTGACCTTATCTCTAGCTTACATTGCTGAAGCACGTTGTCATCTTGAGTTAGGAGAACCCGAAACAGCACTAAGTCGCTTCCAAGAAGGCGCGAAAGTTGTTCGTTCTCGTATTCATAAATATGTTGAGCTTCTACTTACTTCTAACCCAGCAGCCTACTTACAGCCTCAGTTCAAAGGTCAGATAGATTTGCGGCGGCTAACCCGGATTTACCAATGGATTGACCCAGCTTTGGATGAAAATGCTGTGTTTGAGCTTCAACGTGAGAATTTGCTCAAGATGGCACAAGATCCTGATAAATGGGCTGAATCGTTACCAGCAGCAATTCTAAGTCGCGTTGAGGTTGCAGGAGGTTGGTTTGGACCAAATGCAGGAGATTTGAAACGGGAGGCTGATAAACGTCTTCCCGAAGTGCTAGAAGTCATAGAATCTATGGTGGAAACCAATCGCCGTTTTGAAGCTTATCAGGCAGAAATACAAGCGATCGCGCAATTGGGCATTAGCTTCCATGACTGGCTAAAATTAGCTCCGTCTACAGAATCTAAACCCGACGGCGCAGAATTAATGTACATCATCCCGTCCAAGGCTCTAAAATTGAAATTCTCTGTTTAAAGTGGTTTCTCTTCCAGAAAAGAATAGCCAGCAAATATCGCCTGACAATCTCTTTCCAAGCGCAGGCGATATGCTAATCATTAAAATTTAAAAGTAAAAAAAGCTAATCCGTGATTATTGCGCGTTACCAATAAGAAGATAAATGTCAAGACAGCACCGGAAAAAATAGCCCATAAAACATATCGATTTTTTCGATTCAGCCAACTAAAGAAGAATACTAAAAGGAGAAAAAGAATAGTAGTAGCAATTCTTTGTAAGTTTCTTAAATCCCAAGCTATCAAGGGGTCTTCCAAATCTCCAAGCATCATATAAAATAGCTCCTTGTAATTTAGGCTTATTTTAAGCAATATCAATAGACAGCTCAACAGCTAAACACATAGTTTTGTGTAGACGATACCAAGCGATCGCTACTGTTAGGGAAGCGGACGTAGAGAATCCTGGTGGAATGCTGCGGATGATAGTTGAGAGACATCAGCGGTTTGCCTTTTGAATATCGCCACTGAAAGTTAGAAAGCAAGTCAGAAAGCCGCCTTAGCCGCCATCTCCAAAGCGATAGCCTTTGCCATAGACAGTGTGAATCAAAGTTGTCTCTCCAGATGCCTCAATTTTGCGCCGCAAAAGGCGAATCAAAGCGGCTAAAACGTTACTGCTGGGTTGTTCGTCTGGGTTCCACAAATGTTGATGAATTTGGGCGTGAGTGAGCAACTGCCCCGCGTGACTCATAAAATATTCCAGCAGATGAGTTTCTTTCTCCGATAACTCAATGGTGCGTCCGTGACGATAGGCTAGCTGGTTTTCACAATCTAGTTCTAAATCTCCAATCTGAAGTAAGTGAGGATGGTAGTGCGCTTCTATCGTCGCGCTAGCAGGCGCATCAGTCGCGGAACGACGCAGCAAGGCGCGGACTCGTGCAAGTAACTCTCGCAGTTCAAACGGCTTCACTAGGTAGTCATCCGCACCGGCGTCCAAACCCAGCACGCGGTCGTCTAGGGTATCTTTGGCAGTGAGAAAGAGGACGGGTGTAGCATCTTTGCGCGATCGCATCTGCTGACAAATTTCCAACCCGCTGATCTGCGGCAGCATCCAATCCAAAATCAGCAAGTCATAGCCTCCTTGCAGCGCCATCTGGTTGCCAGACGCCCCATCATAAGCCAACTCAACGCTGTAGCCTTCACGACTTAGCACGCGACTCAGCGGTTCAGTCAGCTCAACTTCATCATCTACCAAGAGAATTCGCATCACAAAAGTTATGAATTATGAGGTATGAGTTATGAGTTACCTTGTGACATCCAGAACTCAATACTTAACACTCAGAACTCTATTCTATGCTTACCGTTGCATTGCCCAAAGGCGCACTCTTATCTGATAGCATTCGTCTACTGCAAAGTGTCGGACTCGACTTTAGCGCCTTCAAAGATTCTGCCAACCGCCAACTGCAAATACAAGACCCCACCGGCACCGCCCAAGCCCTACTGGTAAGGGCGCAAGATGTCCCAGTTTATGTGGAATATGGGCAAGCGCATTTAGGGATAGTCGGTTACGATGTTCTGCGGGAGAAAAACCCCCAGGTTGCTCATCTAGCTGACCTCCGATTTGGTTCTTGTCGGCTGTCAGTGGCGGTAAAGTCTTCTAGCCTTTATCGGTCAGTCTTACAACTGCCGCCCCACGGTCGAGTCGCGTCTAAGTTTGTTCACTGTGCCTACGAATACTTTGAAAGCTTAGATTTACCCGTAGAAATTGTGCCTTTGTCTGGTTCCGTAGAACTAGGGCCGATTACCGGGATGTCCGAGGCGATCGTGGATTTAGTTTCCACAGGTCGCACCCTGAGCGAAAATGGCTTGATCGAGATTGATACACTATTTGAAAGTACAGCGCGGTTAATTGCCCACCCTCGGAGTTATCGCCTGAATACGGGCGATATCCATCAATGGGTCGAAGATATCAGAAGCGCTGTTCTAATTAATTGCTAGCGCAAGGCGATCAAATGGACGAAACAATTAGGATTTGCTCGGTTGATAAAAATGCTTGGAGTTCAATTGTGCAAGGTTTTGACCCGAATATTCTCCAAGATGTGCTAGAAGTATATGGCGCTGATGGCGAGAAAGTCGGAACTCTGTGCGAATCGGTAGATGGCAAATCCTACATCAATGGGCAACCTGAAACGGCTTACCTATCTCTACAGGCAGCTGCTACAGCACTGGTGAAAGGGGAACAATGAAATAAGTAGAAAGAAGATAGTGGCAGCATGACTCAATCCCCGCCTCTGACGGAAACTAGAGAGCGATCGCGCGTTCGTGAAAGCGACTGGCGACTCTTCCTGCGCTTAGTCCCCTACGCGCGGAAAAGCAGTCGTCTGCTGATAATTTCCATCCTGTTGTTGGTGCCGCTGTCAGTCGCCGGGGCAATTCAACCGATCATCGTGGGGCAAGCAATTTCGCTGATTCGCGGGGAAGAAGTCTGGTCTTTTCTTCAAGGTAAAGGCTTGTTGGAAGGAATCAATCTTCTCGCCGTTTTACTGCTGCTAACGATGATCGTTCGGATGGTGTTCACCGCCGCCCAAGGTTACACCGTGCAGAAGGTGGGGCAGCAAATTACCGCCGAGATTCGCACTGACTTATTTCATCACGTCACGTCCTTAGCGGTGCGATTTTTTGACCGCACCCCTGTAGGACGATTGATTACCCGCCTCACCAGCGATGTCGAAGCACTAGGGGATGTCTTTTCCACAGGTGCCATTGGCATTGTCAGCGATCTGGTATCGATTTTAGCGATCGCTGTCACCATGTTTTTGCTGCAATGGCAGCTGGCATTGATGCTGACACTGATGTTGGTGCCAGTCACGGCTTTGATTATTTACTTCCAACAGCAGTATCGCAAAGCCAATTACAAAGCCAGAGAAGAACTGTCTGCACTCAACTCAACGCTGCAAGAAAACATCGTAGGGGTGAACGTCGTGCAGCTATTCCGGCGAGAGAAATTCAACTCAGAACTGTTTCGGGTGACGAATCAGCGGTACATCGAGGAAGTGGATAAAACCATTTTTCACGACTCAGCCGTATCAGCCACCTTGGAGTGGATTGCACTGGTAGCGATCGCGGGCGTACTCTGGTTAGGTGGACAAATGATTATGGGCAAAGCCCTCAGTTTTGGCACCCTCTCTGCCTTTATCCTGTATGCCCAGCGTCTCTTCGATCCCTTGCGACAATTTGCTGAAAAATTCACCTCCCTGCAATCTGGTTTCACCGCCGTCGAACGCATCACCGATATTCTCAACGAACCAATTGAAATCCGCGATCCTGAAGGGACACAAAAACAGCTTATAGACAGGGGAATTATCCCGTCTGTAGCAGAGGAACCCAGGAGAATTTCCCATTCCCCATCCCCAACCGCCAAAGGTGAAATTCGCTTTGAAAATGTCTCCTTTGCCTATAAAAATGATGAATACGTCCTCAAAGACCTAAACTTCACCATCCATCCCGGCGAAAAAGTCGCTCTCGTTGGTCCCACGGGTGCTGGTAAAAGTTCGATTATTCGCCTGCTGTGTCGCCTTTACGAAACCACCGAAGGTCGCATTTTCCTCGATGGTGTCAATGTCCGGGACTTACCCCAAAGAGAACTGCGGGAACACCTAGGCGTCATCCTTCAAGATGGCTTTCTGTTTGCCGGTGACGTGAAGAGCAACATTACTCTAGGAGATACTTACTCCTTTGAAGAAATTCGACAAGCCGCCGAAAAAACCAATGTTGCCAGTTTTATCGAACAACTGCCTCAAGGCTACGATACCCAACTTAGAGAACGAGGCACTAATATCTCTAGCGGACAAAAGCAACTCTTAGCATTTGCCCGTGCTGCTATCCGCAATCCCCGTATTTTAGTGCTAGATGAAGCAACAGCCAGTCTAGACGTAGGTACAGAAGCCTTAATTCAAGATGCCCTCGACAAATTGCTGGAGGGACGCACCGCCATTATCATCGCGCACCGTCTCTCAACCATCCGCAATGTAGACCGGATTTTGGTGCTGAAGCGAGGGCAACTGGTAGAGTCGGGCAGCCACGATCAATTGTTGCGCCAAGGCGGATTGTACGCCAGTTTGTATCAGTTGCAAATGTTAGGCGCTTAAGCAGGCAAAAGTAAAAAGGTAAAAGAAAGATTCTTGTCTTTTTCTTTTACCTTTTGCCTTTTTACTTAATTAAACGCGATGTGCGAATTTTTTAGCCCCCCTTTTTAAGGGGGGTTGGGGGATCGAGACACTTAGATAGCAACGGCAGATTCCTTAAAAAGGGGGGAATTACCTGAAAAGTTGCACACGGTATTAATTAAACAAATGTGCCATTTGACTGCTTGCGTTGAATGCCAATCACTGAAGGACGCGGTGGTCCTTGAGGATTTCCCTCAATATTGCTAGGCCAATTGCTACCACGCGGAACCGTGCGTTGTTGGTTAAAGAGAGTGCCATTTAAGTCCAGCATCTCAATCGTTCGGCTCAGAGTTTGCTGAGGATTGAACGGGCAATCTTCACCAGGGTGCTGCACCGAAATAATCAGCGTATCCCCGATAAAAGTAGGCCCTGTCAACTCGCAACGTGGAGGACCGTAGGCAAAGGGGACGATTTCTCCAGCATCCGGGCCAGTGGTGGGAATGAAAAAGAGCCAGTTATTGCCAAAAACCCCAATCAGGTTAGAAGTTTGAACATTGAGATTAGAATCATCCACACTAGGAGAGTTAGAACCCACGACCCTGTGGTCTATCGCTAATGGCGTTGCGGCAGCACCAACATCGAAACCATTGTGAGCACTAGTAGACATATCCGTGACGCCCCAAATATTTCCTTGGGGGTCAAATGCCAAGTTATCTACATTGGCAAAACCCGAACCCGGTTCTGCTCCCGCTTCCCCACCTTTAGCAAATCGCTGCCAGCGGAAAGTTGTACCCGTAGCATCTGAGCTGTTTTCCATAATCTTGAACAGTTCGCCCGAAGGTTGTCCGGCGTTGACGGCAGGGCTGTACTTAGAAACCACAAAGATTCGAGAATCGGGGTAGCCATCGCTTCCCGCCGCACCATCCGTGTAGGCAATAAATACATCCTTGGTGCGAGGATGAACTTCGATATCTTCGGGACGTGCGGTGGGAGTTCCGCCAAGGAGGTTGGCAGCTAAGAAGGCATCCACGAGGACAGCCCCTTGGCTGGTATAGAAGTTGGACAGCTTCTTACCTTGATAACCTGCCAGGGCTGTGGCTTCATTGGTGGTATCTAGGTTGAATGCACCGCCATCTGTAGTTTGACCTGCAATACCGTTCCGTCTGGGTAATTTAATCAAACCATTCCGGCTCGCTTTGCCCAAAGCGGCAATTTCTTGAGAACCGAGGACGGAGGGCGGAATCGGATTGGTAGCAGCATTCAAATCCAGGGGAATCCACGTTCCTGTCCCGTCAGGATTGTAACGGGCGACGTACAGCGTCCCCTCCTCAAATAAAGCGCTGTTGTTCTTGCTATTCGGGGCAGAAACAGTGCCTTTGCTAACAAATTTCCAGGTGTGTCCGCCGCGCCGGTCATCGCCCATGTAGGCAACTAATTTTTTCCCAGCTTCCGCCCGCATGGCGATGTTTTCATGGCGATAACGACCTAATGCAGTGTGCTTGCGCGGGCGGAAATTTGGGTTACTGGGATCGATTTCCACCATCCAGCCGTATTTCTCGCCAACCAAGCCAAATTTTTCCCCACTGGTACCGGCGGTGTAGCTAGTCTGAGTACCATCAGATTTTACAGATTCTGTGACTCCTACAAAAAAGGCTGTGCTTGCCTGAAAGTTTTCTTCCGCTGAGAGGATGGTTCCCCAGGGAGTAGTGCCGCCAGAGCAGTTGTAGGCAGTGCCAATGATTTTGTTACCCAGCCCATCTACGCTGAGAGGAAATACTTGGATGGCGGCGGGTCCCGTACTCAACAGGTAGTTTTGATCGCCTTTCTGGTAGCTCTTGGAACCCCAAGAAGTAATAGTTTTATACTGATCGGAACGCTGGCTGTTAATTTCTAAACCGGAAAGACCATGAATGCGTCGATTGTTGGGATCTTTAACAATCGTATAGCGTCCGGCGCGATTTTGGCGTGCCATTCGCAGAACAGAACCGCCCATGTTGTACATGATTTCGCCCAACAGGAGAAGATCGGTTTTGTCAGCCGGTAAACTCTGCCCAACGACTAAGGGATAAGACTCAGGTAATCCTGCTAAATCCTCTGGGACTTCAGGGAGTGTAAAAGTAAACGGGTAGGAGACATACTCGTGATTTACCCACAGGTAGCCGTCGTTAGGATTTCTGCCATCTAGGGGAACAAAGCCGGTGTAGTCGTTGTTGTAGCCAAAGTATTCTTCTGGGTTGGGATAAACGCGATCGCCCCAACGTACAATCACATAACGTTCGTACTCTGGGGGCACCACTACATCATCAACGATGTTGTAGGTGCTTAACCGAGTATCGGTAGAAGCATTGATGACACTTCCTTGATAATTAATGGCTGTGGCGTAGAAGCTTTTTTGCTCTTGATAAATCGGTAAAGGATGCGGCAATCGCACTGGGGTAAATTTCAGTGGTAGAACCGCTTGGGCAACGTTAGGATTGCTGCCAAAATGCTGTCTCCCCAAAGTAGGAGCTAGTACAGCAGTACCGGCACTCGCCCCAAAAAAAATTAGTAGCTGCCTCCGACTGAACTTAGACATTAAATTCCTCTCTTTTTGCGATCGCAATAATCAAAAATTTTGAGTCATTATTTGACAGGAATTTAGCCGAGCTAACCTCTATAAAGCTTAAACAGTCAACCAAAAATGCTGCGACAGCTAAGCCACAGCATTCATGTCAACGGCTAGTCAACGCAGCATTACCTCAAGCCATCGGCATAAGTATCTATACCTGTAGCATCCTGCCTGCTTTTTGTTCTCTTTAGTCGAATGGGCGGCTCCCTCATACTCGACTTCCACCGCCAAATTTGAGTGTTTCTACGCACCTTCTGGAATACTACTGGCGTAGAATTAAGCTTCTTTAATCTCTGGGTTAATAAAAGATTAATAAAATATAAATTTATCAAGAAGTTGTCAATAAGATTGTTAAGCCAAATTTTAGCAGGTCTTATTCCTCTATTAATGTTCGCTTAACCAAAAATGCTTTTAATAGAGATATCAGTGAAAATACTTAAAAAGCTAAACTAAGCCTGCTTTTAAAAATTAGCAGAAATTTAAAAATGACCTTTTTGGCAGAAAAAATTAGGAGTTAACTTAATGATAAAAACAATTAGTCTTGCAGCACTGGCTATCAGTGTAAGTGTAGTATTTCCATCTACAGTAAAGGCTGCTGTTCTAAATAGAGGATTTGAACAAGGGTTTCAGAGTTGGAAAGCCCTAGGCGATTATCGAATAGAAACTTCAGATTTTGGAATCAAGCCATTCCAAGGAAAAAACCAGGCTTTTGTCTCAACTGCATACCAAGAAACTCTTAGTCTCGACAATAATTCTAATCCGATTATTGGCGGTAATGCTGCTCCCGTCACTTTCATTTCTGGCTTTGCTGAAGAAGAAACTTTAGAAGGATTCTTGGGTTTCTCAACTTTCTTGGGCGATCAATCTTTATACGCTCTAGCGACCGCAGAGCCGATTGAGGGATCTGCCATTAAGCAAACTTTTAAAGGCAGTGCTGGGCAAAAGTTATCTTTTTCTTGGAACTTCCTCACGAATGAGGCTGTTGAGCAATCTGCGGTTGATGACTTTACCTATCCTGATTTTAATGACTTTGCTTTTGTAAGTCTTCAGTCAGATTCTGGTACTCAATTCTTCAATTTAGCGGATACGATTTCAAAATTCAGTAACTCTTCAAGTGTCTTTAATAAAGAAACTGGATGGCAAACTTTTTCTTATATTCTTCCAGCCTCAGGGGAATATACTTTAGGGATTGGGGTTGTGGATGTTGGGGATGGAACACGGATTTCTGCCTTAGTGGTTGATGAGGCAGAGGCAGCAGTTGTTCCTGAAAATACTCCTACATTGGGTATACTTCTTTTTGGAACTTTAGCAGCAGTAACCAGGTTAAAGGGTAGAAAGAAAAATTCAGGTTTGTTGTCTTAAAAAAATTATTTGAGCGTTTTTTATACCTAGAGGCGCAATGAATGATTTTCGGTTACTGCTGTAATTCTTAGATTCCCTCCAATGCTCATTAAGTGGGAGCAAAAAAGCAGCTTAGAGTATGTCTGAAAAGTCATAATCGAGACGCTGAAACAGTAGAGATCCCCCTAAATCCCCCTTCAAAAGGGGGACTTTGAAAAAATTCTCCCGCTTAAAAAGGGAGGCTAAGGGGATCGAAGCAACTTCTTACGTTTTCTTGCACTTTGGGAAGAGCAAGATTGAGAGATGCTGAAGTTTTGCCTTTAAACTTTAACTGAAATGTACTAGATGCGCGAATAATTGCGCCGTGTATATTTACCTGTAGATTAATCATCCCGAAAACCCGGATCGTCTTCGCGGCTGAAGGTGGATGTCGGTGGAATCGGAGGTGACGAGGAATTAGATGAATTATTATAAAAGCCTAGTAGCAATCCAGAATTATCAAAATATCGAATCCAACGATCAATTTTAGGTTCTGTCTGCCAATCAGAACGATACACTTTTGAAAATAGAAGCGGGGCTACTTGTCCTTTGACATCACCGAAAATTCTGATATAAATTTGTGTAACCTCTGGATTTTGTGCGAATCCCTGCTCAACAGAATTGCTAGCAATCGATTCTGCTTGCTCAAGCACGTCTTCAAAACTTTGATTGGTGTTCGGGCTAAAAATTAGATCGATTTGTTGGCGTTCCGGTTGTTGAGTTGTAAACTCCTGAATTTGAGACAAAACAGGGGGAGCGATCGCGCTCAATCCTGTAAAAATTAAAAATGTGGCTGAAACGATGCCGCGATGGATACCCATTGCTGTTACTCGTTAAAATTTTATCGCTTTATTCCTTCTACTGAAAGTCCTTTTTGACACAGCTTATCTTTGCGATCGCACTTCAGCATTAACAGACTAACACTCGTAGAATTAATCAGCCACTAAGCGAAGGTTAATTCTCAGTAAAGACGAAAAATAGAAGCGGGTAGTTAGGTATAGTGAATTTAAGTAAAAATCTTCTCCAATGGAACCTAACTGTGCTGCTGAATGGGAATTGCGATCGCAAACTCTGTACCTTGCCCCGGTTCGGAAAGACAATGCAATTGACCTCCGTGTTTTTCTACCACAATTTGATAGCTGATCGATAAACCTAACCCCGTACCTTTGCCTACGGGTTTGGTTGTAAAAAAGGGATTGAATAGCTGTTTTTTCATGGCTTCCGTCATCCCTAGACCGTTATCGGCAATGCTAATTAATACCCGATCGGAGTTGACAACAGAGGTGCGAATGCAAATTTTAGGAATGTAGGACTTAGTATTTTCTTCTCCACGTTCCATTCTCTCTTCTAAGGCATCGATTGCATTCGTCAGTAGATTCATAAAGACCTGATTCAATTGTCCGGCATAGCATTCTACCTGCGGCAAGTCGCCGTATTCCTTTATTAGTTGAATGCCAGGATGGTCAGGTTTTGTCTTCAGGCGATTTTGTAGAATCAGGAGGCTGCTTTCAATCCCTTCATGAATATCAACCGCCTTCATTTCTGCTTCATCCAGACGGGAGAAGTTCCGCAGCGATAAGACAATCTGACGAATCCGCTCAGCACCTACTTTCATGGAAGTTAGCATCTTAGGAAGGTCTCCGATCAGGAAATCTAGATCGATAGCCGCCATTTCGTCTTGAATCTCAGGGACTGGATGGGAATAGTGGTGTTGGTAGAGCTTTAGTAGATTCAGGAGGTCTTTGGTGTATTCGTCTGTGTGAGCTAAGTTGCCATAGATAAAGTTGACGGGATTATTAATTTCATGGGCAATACCGGCAACCAACTGCCCTAAACTCGACATTTTTTCTGTCTGTACCAATTGAGCTTGGGTTTGTTGGAGTTCGGAGAGGGTTTGTTCGAGTTTGGCGGCTTGTTCTTGGAATTGTTTGGCAGTGGTGCGGGTGGCGGCGTAGAGTTCGGCTTGGTTAATCGCGATCGCAAGTTGGTCGGTTACAGCGTGCAGCAGTTCGACTTCCCAATCTCTCCAAGGTCTGGGTGCAGAACTCTGGCAACAACTCAGGATACCAATGGTACCCGATCGAGTTTGAATGGGCAGCACCAAGATAGAGGCGAAGCCCATCGAACGCAGAAATCTACGCCACAGGCGATCGCTGGCGGATGCTGCGCTTCGCGGCTCCTGGCTTGGCTGAGCTGCGCTTCGCGGCTTCTGGCTCAGTTTCTCGATATCATCTATCCGCAGCATTTCCAGGTTCAAAAGTTTTTGCCCCATCGATCCGACAGCAGCAATCGGGTAGTAACCTCTGAGATCGGAAAGCTCCGAATTGCGAGCTTCCTTGACAATTGCCCAACCGGGTTCCTCTCTGTCAGGGTAATACCAGGCAAAATGACACCGCTCAATCTGCAACAAATTGCGGATCTCTTGCACCGTTGTTTCCAAAACTTTGTCTAAGTTAACCTGAGTTCGGGTTAAGCCGAAGGGAGGAAAAACGCATTGATATTGAGAGAGGGCTTCTTAGGCTGATGGCAATAGGCAATTAATCCACAGACCAAATTCACCAAGAAAT
>NZ_JAMPKB010000121.1:0-11684 GCF_039961925.1 Trichocoleus sp. DQ-U1
AGGGCGGGCGGATTGAGCAGTTGATTCGAGCGGCTGGTGCTCAACTTTGGTATTTACCACCTTACTCCCCCGACCTCAACAAAATTGAGAACTGCTGGTCTTGGCTCAAGAGCCGCATCCGCAAACAACTCGACCAGTTTAATTGTTTGCGAGATGCAATCGAGCATGTCTTATGCTTGTCGTCCTAATTACCTTGGCGATTGCTATAGCTCGCTGTGCAGTTACAAGACATTGTAAGCAGTATCACGGACTTTAGCGTATGGTCTCACGCTCAGAAAATCTGCTTTTTTGCTTGGTATATACACTCCTATCGCAATCAGGAGCGCTTTAACCAAGCCGACCTTAGAGCTTGCTATGACGAGCTTTATCTGGATAAGCCGTCTAATGTTAGCCCATATCTCGCACAGTTACGAGATAGAAAGCCCAAGGAGGTTGTTCAAGATAAGCGGGGTTATTATTTAGTTCGGCAAGTCAGAGAAAAATTTGAACTGGAGTATGGTCAACGCCAAACTGCCATTCAAGTTGAGCAGCTTTTGCTGGACTTGCCTGACAAAGTATCCGATCTGGCGGAACAAGTTTTTCTTCAGGAAGCGATTGCTTGTTTTCGCTGTGGAGCTTTCCGTGCAGCAATCGTCATGTCTTGGAATTTAGCGTTTGATCACTTATGTAATTATGTGCTGAAGTTGCACCTGACAGCTTTCAATATGCAACTTCCAATCAAATATCCAAAGCGCCACATTACACCGATAGCAACGAGAGATGACTTCAGCGAATTGAAGGAGTTTGATGTGATTGAGATTTGTAAATCTGCAAAAATTATTTCTGGCAACCTTCAGAAAATATTGCAGGAAAAGTTAAGACGTCGTAATATGGCTGCTCATCCCTCAAGCGAAGTGATTTCACAGCTTCAAGCTGAGGATTTCATAAGCGATTTAGTTAATAATGTAGTACTCAAATTGGTTTAGTCCTTTTGCTACAGAAAATCGAGCGGTGCGATCGCTCCCGCAGCTATTTCAGTAAGCTGTAACCCACTTCAGCAAAGTATTGTGGAACTTGGTTTCCGATGCCGTTGGCACGACCAAAGAGCGATCGCTCTCATGTTCACGAATCAGCATTTTGAAGTCCAGGGACTTTTTGATAGATGGAGGCAATATCGCAGCGAAAATCGATACTTGCAAAGTAAACTTCATCTCCTTGGTGGTAGATTTGAGAAACCCAATCGCCTGAGTCGGAAAGGCGAAAACACTCGACACTCATCTGAGATTGATGAATTAACGCATATTCTCGTAAAGATGGCGACGTTTGATAGTCAGCAAATTTCTCTCCTCTGTCAAAAGCTGCTGTTGAGGGAGATAGCACTTCAATGACCAAAATGGGATAGAGGATGAAGTCATCTGTAGAGTTTGTATCCTGTTCATCGCAAGTTACTGCAACATCGGGATAATAATAGCAGTCTGCTGACTCTAGCCTAACTTTGATATCCGAGGAGAGAACAAGGCAAGGACTATTATTGAGGTGATTGCCCAATATTCTTACTAGGTTGCTAGCAATAATAATATGAGGCTTCTTTGCCCCTACCGTTGCATAGACTTGCCCTCGCCTATACTCATGTTTGATAGGACTGACTCGCTCTCCCTCTAGGTAATCTTCTTTTGAGATGTAGAAGTTTTTGCTAATAGTCATTGGATAGTTTTTTAGAACGAGTGGCTATTTCGGCAAGCTGTAACCAACTTTAACAAAGCATTGCCGAACTTGGCTTCAGATTCGGTTGGCACAACAAAAGAGCGATCGCTCTTTTGTTACTGACGGTTGTATACCCGGAAACACACTTTATTTATCCTTTACTCCCCTGGGCAGAGAAGGGGAAAATAGCGATTGTGGAACTTGCTAAAGTAGTTGTACTGTGGTGTCCCAATGTAGTCGTTTTTAAAGCGATCTCTACTCGCGCAACATTCCAACCCCCCTGCAATTTAACGCTAGGCTCAGACGCGCTACTTGTGGAGCAACAGCAACTTAAAGCCCTCAAACAGGAATTAGCATGGGCTGGGTTGCTAGTTTCCGAGCAATTCTAAAAACAAAAATTATAAATTGACATAACCGCAAGAATGTAGAGAAGGATGAAAGTGGTGTCTACCTCCAGGTATGTCAGCCAGACAATCCATTGATAGTTGATATAACAATGATTCCCGATAACGAAGCTGACCGACTCGCCGCCGTGCGTCGCTACGACATTCTTGACACACCTCCAGATGGAGCCTTCGACCGAATTACAGCTCTAGCTGCCCGGTTTTTTAATGTCCCGATTTCCATTATTAGCATCGTTGACCACGACCGGATCTGGTTTAAATCCCATCATGGGCTAGAAGTTCAGCAAATTGGACGCGAACCCGGACTGTGTGCCAGTGCGATTTTGCAAGAAGACGTTTACACCGTTCTGGATGCCAAAGTAGACCCCCGCACGTTTGTAAATTCCTTAGTAGCTGGGGAATTTGGACTTCGCTTTTACGCGGCGGCTCCCTTGCAGACACGCGATGGTTTCAACTTAGGCACTATTTGTGTAATCGACTATCAACCCCGTCAAGTGACCGAAGCAGAAAAGGCAACTCTCAAAGACCTAGCCGCCATCGTCATTGATGAATTGGAACTGCGACTCTCCGCTCAAAAAGCCGTACAAGCTGAAGTTGCCCTACGGATGGCAGCACTGGAAGCAACGCGATCTAAAAGCGAATTTCTGGCGATGATGAGCCATGAAATCCGCACTCCGATGAACGGAGTTATTGGAATGGCAAGCTTGCTATTGGATACAGAACTAACGTTCCAGCAACGAAAGTTTGTCGAGATCATCAGTAGCAGTGGCGATTCCTTACTGAAAATTATTAATGACATTCTCGACTTTTCAAAAATCGAGTCTGGCAAGCTGGAATTAGAAGAACAACCTTTAAACTTGTTAGATTGCATTGAAGCTGCCTTAGATTTACTCGCTCCCCATGCTTTTGAAAAAGGCTTAGAACTTGCTTACCGAATTGAGACAGGAACACCTAGCATCGTGCTAGGAGATGAAATCAGACTGCGCCAAATTCTGGTGAACTTGCTAAGTAATGCAATTAAATTTACTTCTGCTGGAGAAGTCGTGGTTTCTGTAACAGCAACAGAAGTAATGGTTAATCAGGAGTCAGCAATTAGTCACCGGCAAGAAAACCAATCATCCATTGCCCCTGATTCATTCCCTAAAACCTATTACGAAATCCAATTTTCCGTCAAAGATACCGGAATTGGGATTCCTTCAGACCGAATCAATCGTTTATTTAAGTCGTTTAGCCAGGTTGATGCCTCTACCGCCCGTCAATATGGGGGAACCGGCTTGGGACTGGTGATTAGCAAACGCTTGAGTGAAATGATGGCGGGTCAGATGTGGGTTGAAAGCGAAGTGGGACGCGGCTCCACCTTTTATTTCACGATCGTCGTCCGAGATTTTCCTGGCTGTCCACTTGTTGAACTCGATGCTGTCCAGCCGCAGTTAGCTGGAAAACGGCTATTAATTGTGGATGCCAACGTTACTAGCCGCCAGATTTTGATTTTGCAAACGCAATCTTGGGGAATGATGCCGAAGGCAACTGAATCGGGTGCCCAGGCGTTAAACTGGCTTCGGCAAGGAGAGCGTTTTGATATGGTGATTCTCGATAGGCAAATTTTAGGGATGGACGCCTTGAGCCTAGCGACAGAAATTCGCTCCTTCCCGAACGCTCAAGCATTACCCGTGGTGATGTTGACAACGTATGGCAAGGAACCGGGGGGGAAACAGTTAGATCGAGTAAAATTTGCAACCTTCCTGAATAAGCCGATTAAACAATCTCAGCTTTACAATACCTTGAGCGATCTGTTGGTACGAGAGCCGATCAAGGTGCATCACGCACCCTTTACTTTCCCTGAGTTTCAGCTCCCCTTTGCCGAAAGTCTTCCCCTCCGAATTCTTGTCGCCGAAGATAATCGGGTGAACCAGAAGGTTGCTTTGCACATACTTCAACAGTTGGGATATCGAGCCGATGTTGTTAACAATGGGTTAGAAGTGCTGGAATCTTTGCGGGGTCAACCCTACGATCTGCTGCTGCTGGATGTGCAGATGCCAGAAATGGACGGTTTAGAGACGAGTCGTAACATCTGCCAAAAAGAATTGGCAACCGATGGGAGCGCAAAACCTTGGATTATTGCCATGACGGCGAATGTCATGCAAGGCGATCGCGAAACGTGTCTGGAAGCTGGCATGGACGACTATATCAGCAAGCCGCTCCGCAAGGAAGAGTTAGTTCAGGCTTTGCTGAGGTACAGGGGCACTGAGGTGCAGGGATACAGAGGTGCAGGGAAGTCGGGGATTGGGGGAGACAAAAAAAGAGAGGGCGAAGCCACTACTTCACTGAATACTGAGTGCGGACAGGGTAGCGATGTAACATTATCATTCAGTACTCCTATTGATGCGAAGATCCTGGAAGCATTTGCTAAAACAGTGGGAGGGAAAGCCTCAAATTTATTAACTCAATTGATTCATTGCTATTTAGAAGATGCTCCCAAACTGCTGCAAGCAATGGAGACAGCAGTGAGTAACCAAGATGCGATCGCGCTCAGGCAAGCATCTCATACTTTGAAAGCCAGCAGTGCCGCTCTTGGTGCAGTACAACTGGCTACTTTGTGTAAACAGTTAGAAGCGATGAGCCGGACTGGAGAAATTGCGGGTGCATCCAAAATTGTTGTACAGATTGAAACAGAGTATGAAAAAGTGAAAACGGCTTTGCAGATGGAAGCACAATCAAGTCAGCAATGAATATTACTTGCACCGAACCAGATTCCTACCTCGTCCTGATTGTTGACGATGACAAATTCACGCGGATGCAGCTGCGCGCCATGATTGAACACGAAGGCTACACAGTGGCAGAGGCAAGTGATGGAGAGGAAGGCTTAGCTGCTTACGTAAGCCTACATCCAGATATTGTGTTGCTAGATGCGTTGATGCCGATTCTGGATGGCTTTAGTTGTTGTCGCCAGTTAAAATCACTTCCTCAAGGCGATCGCACACCTGTTTTAATCATTACCAGTCTTGATGACCGAGAATCTGTCAATCAGGCGTTTGAGGCAGGTGCTACCGATTACGTGACTAAGCCGGTTCACTGGGCAGTGCTGCGCCAACGGATGCGTCGTCTCCTCCAAGCGAGTCGAGCAGCGGAAGAATTACGACAGCAAAATCAGCGACAACGGCTAATGGGAGCGATGCTGGAGCGCATCCGCCAATCTCTGAATCTAGAGGAAATTCTTAATACTACAGCCAGCGAGGTGCGGCAATTTCTTCAGACCGATCGAGTGGTGATTTATCGCTTCAATCCAGATTGGAATGGCATCGTGGAGGTGGAATCTGTAGATGAGCGCTGGACTCCTATTTTAGGGAAAACCATTGTAGATCCGTGCTTTGCTGAAAACTATGTCAAGCCCTACAAACAGGGTCGTATCCGAGCTACGGAGGATATTTACAACGCTGGCTTGAAACAGTGTTACATCGATTTAGTGTCTCAGTTTCAAGTCAAAGCTAATTTGGTGGTGCCCATCCTGCAAAACAGGGCTGAGGAAAGGGAACCGGGGAGCCGGGAGGAATCTTCGCTCAGTCCCCAAATAGCCCTTAGGACAGATAGCACTCAGTTGTGGGGGCTGTTGATTGCTCATCACTGTTCGCAACCTCGGCACTGGCAACCGTGGGAGATTGATTTCCTCAGTTCGTTGGCAATTCAGGTAGCGATCGCGATTCAACAATCTGAACTTTACCAACAGGTGCAGCGGCTCAACACAAACCTCGAACACCAGGTACAGGAACGCACCAGCCAGTTGCAGCAAGCTCTCAAATTTGAAGCGATGCTCAAACGAATTACTGATAAAGTGCGTGACAGCCTTGATGAGAGCCAAATTTTGCAAACAGCCGTGCAAGAATTAGCACAAGTGCTGGGAGTTACATACTGCGATACGGCGTTGTATGACATTAATGGGGCTACTTCCACGGTTTGCTATGAGTACACGCTTTCCATGCCTTCATCTGAGGGAAGCGAAATCCAAATGGCAAGTAATCCGGCGATTTACTCCCAACTATTGCAAGGAAAGCATTTACAATTTTGCAAAATAGGCCCTAACCCAATTCAGCCGGTTTCCGGTGAATTTTCAGTTTTAGCTTGTCCGATTTTTGATGACCAAGGGGTTTTGGGCGATCTGTGGTTATTAAACGATCGGGAATATATTTTTAACGAACTAGAGATTCGCTTATTACAGCAGGTTGCTAATCAATGCGCGATCGCAATTCGCCAAGCCCGACTTTACCAAGCTTCGCTGGCTCAAGTTGAGGAATTAGAAAAACTCAATTTTCTCAAAGATGATTTTTTGAGTACGGTTTCTCATGAGTTACGCACCCCCGTATCCAACATGAAAATGGCAATTCAGATGTTGGAAGTGATTATGGAAGAAACCTGCAATTGGCGGGATGAAATCGCTAATAAAAGTGCGGAGAGACACCCAGGTTATTGCTATTTTGAGCTGTTAAATAATGAGTGTGACCGAGAGATTAATCTGATTAACGATCTACTCCACTTACAGCAACTCAATGCAGAGGCGCATCCTTTAGAAAAAACAGCGATTCATCTACAAGACTGGATTCCCCATATCGTAGAACCTTTTGAACAGCGAACCCACAAACACAAGCAAATCTTACAAGTAGAGATTCCCGAAGAACTGCCGATTCTAATCTCCGATCCATTCTGTTTAGCACGCATCCTCACCGAGCTGCTGAATAATGCTTGTAAATATACTCCGCAAGGAGAAAAAATTAAGGTAGCTGTCCATGCTAAATCAGAAAAGCTTCAGCTCGAAGTGACTAATTCTGGAATCGAAATTCCTACAGATGAAATTCCCCGAATCTTTGATAAGTTCTACCGCATTCCAAGTAATGACCCGTGGAAGCATGGCGGAACTGGTCTAGGACTGGCATTGGTTCAAAAAATGGTAGCTTATTTAGGAGGAACAATTAAAGTGGAAAGCGAATCTAAAATCACCTGTTTTTTAGTTGAACTACCGATTTTTTGATTTTAGTAAAACTTGTTAGCAGACAATAAAGTAATTTGCAATAATTGTCAAGAAATCTAAAAATTCCATTGGGATTAAAAATACAATATTGATAAAACAGAAAAGAAGAATCAAGAGAAACTATGATGCTACAAAAAGAATAGAATTGCTATAAAGAATAAAAATAAAAAGTTAAAACTTAGCTGTTTACCAATGAGCAATGACCAATCTGCGGGTAGTGTGCCAGAAGAAAGCGTCGGTCGTATTTTACAGCGGGGGGGTGAAGAACTGGCATTGGAGAAAGTGAGCGATCGCTTCACGGTTCGCCCCGCTACCCCCGACGCTGCATCTGAGGAGTTGGCGCAAACGATTCCCGCCCAAGCACACCAGGAAATCCCCGGTAGAAGCGGGATGACTCCTCCCCTACAAGAATTCATTGTTGACCCATCCCAGCGAGACGAAGCCATGCAGGCGGCAAGAGAATCTGAGGATGTCGCCTTTGCCAGTCATGTCTATAAACTTAAAGAGAATCCGCAAACGTTAGTTTACCTAACGGATCAGGTGACTATTCAGTTTGCCCCATCGGTGGATGAAGAAACCCAAAGAGCGATCGCATCCTTATTTGGCTTACAATTGCTGCGACCCGTTAGCGGTATTCCCAACACCTTCGTCTTCGAGGTCAGTCCGCAAGCACGGGAAAATCCCATTAAAATTGCCAACCGCTTAATGGGGCGAAAAGAGGTACTTACCGCCGAACCCAATATCGTTGTTCGACAAGAAAAGCACTACCGACCCAAAGATTCCCTCTATCCCAAGCAATGGTATCTCAACAACCTTGGCGGATCTCAGATAGCAGCCGGTTCTCACATTTCGGTTGAGAAAGCCTGGGATATAACCAAAGGCATCCGTTCCATCGTTGTCGCAGTGGCAGATGATGGCTTTGACCTCAACCACCCAGATTTTCAGGGAACCGGCAAAATTGTTGCTCCTAAAGACTTCAAAGAACAAGACTTCTTGCCACTACCTGGAGACGACAATGAAAACCACGGAACTGCCTGTGCTGGGGTTGCAGTTGCAGAAGAAACCGGCACCGGCATTGTGGGAGTTGCCCCAGGCTGTGCCCTGATGCCCCTCCGCACCACCGGCTATCTAGATGACGAAACCATCGAACAACTCTTTGACTGGGCTACCAACAACGGTGCTGCGGTCATTTCCTGTAGCTGGGGGCCAGCAGCCGTCTACTTTCCCCTGTCCCTGCGGCAACGCGCCGCCCTAACTCGTGCCGCGACCCAAGGACGAGACGGTAAAGGATGTGTCATCGTCTTTGCTGCCGGGAATGCAAATCGTCCCATCAGTGGCACGATTAACGAGCAGGGATGGCCTAATAACCTGTTAAAAGGTCCTACCCAGTGGCTAGGTGGTTTCACCGTTCATCCAGATGCGATCGCAGTTTCCGCTTGTACCAGCCTCAACAAAAAATCTGCCTACAGTAACTGGGGAACCAACGTCTCTGTCTGTGCCCCCAGCAACAATGCCCCGCCGGGAATGTGGTTTGAACAAACCGGCTATGTCAGTACCGCCCCCGAAGTCAGAGCATTGCTGCCTGGATTGGGCATCTTTACCACTGACCGACTCGGAGTCGCTGGCTACGACAGCAGCAACTTCACCAGTGACTTTGGCGGAACCTCTAGTGCTTGTCCCGTTGTCGCAGGCGTCGCTGCCCTCATTCTGTCAGCTAATCCCGATTTAACTGCAACAGAAGTTAGGCAAATTCTGCAACAAACCGCTGACAAAGTCGTTGACCCCGACCCCGACCCCCAATTGACTTTTCGATTGGGCAGTTACGATGCAAACGGTTTCTCTCAGTGGTTCGGCTATGGCAAAGTCAATGCTTTTAAAGCTGTTCAAGCTGCTCAACAGCAGCGCGTCCAACCCTCCCAAGCCTCCCAAGCCTTGCACGGACGCAACGACAACCTCGTCCCCATTCCCGACTACAACTCCCAAGGCGTTACCAGCGCAATTAACGTAACTTACGCCAGTCCTTTACGAGATATCCAAGTCAGCGTCAACATTCAACACCAGTTTTTGGGGGATATCGAAGTTAGCGTGAGGAGTCCTAACGGAATTACGGTGCTGTTGCAAGGTCGCACTCTGGGTTCTACAACTCAATTGCAAGCCACCTACACGCTGCAAAATACACCCGCACTCCAGCAACTTCTCAACAAACCCGTAGCAGGCATCTGGCAGTTGTGGGTCGTGGATTATGCCCAGATGGATACAGGAACTTTGAACAGCTGGGAATTAACCTTGGGCATCTGAGTAGGGGCACTGCTGTGCCCCTACTCAGTCTTTTATCGGCAATCAGAGTATATTGCTGGATATATAGAAATAGCGGTAATGGTCGTGAGTAATGAGCCGTCTCCCATTACTGATTCCCTAAAAGCTCTTGTTTGCGAATGAATGAGAATTTCTATAGAAAGGTTAAAACGATGACTGAGCGCCCGATACTTCATTTAAAGGGGGAGCAGTAGAGAGCGTATCCGCCTCTTCTACTTCGCATCCATCTATCTGTTTAAGCACCGCTTCTAAATCGGCGGTTAGTTTTTTCGCACTTTGTTTTGGCGTATTGCTGCAATAATTCGCGACTGAGATCGGCTCACCAATGTTAACTTTTATACCGCAGCCCCAATGCGGCACTGGGCTGCCGTAACGGACGCTAATCGGCACAATTTTGACATCCAATTCTGGTTGGCTAGATTCCACTTGCAAGGCAATGCGCGCCAAACCCGTCTTGAGGGGGTGAACTTGCGTATCCTGGTAGATGCCGCCTTCCGGGAAGATGACCAGCACTTCTCCCTGGCGGAGAACTTCGACGCCATGACGAAAAGTGCCAACTCCCGGATTTCGGGTATCTACTGGGAACCCTCCCATGCGGCTGATAAACCAGCCTTGCCACCCTTTCATTTCATCCGCTGACACCATAAACCGCAGGTCACGACCCGTCACAGGTTGTCCAGCCGCATGAGGCACGACAAACGCATCCCAGCGAGAGCGATGGGTAGGAGCTAGGATTACCGGCCCGGTAGCGGGGATATTTTCTTGTCCGGTGACTTCGGCTTTACCAAAGTAAAAGGGAATGACAAGATATTTTGTCACCTTATAGCCTAAGGAAGCTAGCCAAGGTAAAACACGGGAAGTAATAGGAACTACCTTGACAGGTTTTGGTGTCTCTATCGTTTGTTCAGAGGGGTCGGGCTGAGTCATCACGAATAAAACTTCTCACAGCATCCATAATTCCAGCTTATGTATGATTACGGCATCTGTCTTGTAGTAGAAGGACAGTTCTCATGCTGTCATTAGCAGAGTAAAAGTAAACATAAATAAGAGCAATTTTTTTGTTTTGCCTTTTGCCTTTTTACTTTTGACTTTTTAAGCGCCGTTGGGCAAACCAAGATTGCAGATGTTGGCGGCAGGCAGACTCTAAGATACCACTTATGACCGGCAAGCGGTGGTTAGAGCAAGCGCTATCTGGAATATTGGCAACGGTACGAATCGCGCCAGTTTTTGGATCGTCCACACTGTAAACGAGAAGTCGCAGACGTGCTAGCGCGATCGCACCAGCGCACATGGGGCAAGGTTCTAAGGTGACGTAGAGCGTGCATTCGTTAAGGTGCCAGTCCTGCATTGCTTGCCCAGCAGCTCTAAGAGCTAAAATTTCGGCGTGGGCAGTCGGGTCTTTGTCACGTTCTTTGCGATTTTCACCCTCTGCAATCAAGTTACCATCTGCACTCACAATTACTGCTCCCACTGGCACTTCCCCAGCATCACCCGCCTTCTCGGCAAGTTCCAGCGCTTGAATCATCCATTGTCGGTGAACTAGGTAAGCAGAGTCCTCAATTTCCGGTGGCGGAATCTCAATAGCCATGCGCTTGTGCCCGTACCGACTATACAAACGAAATTCACCTGTGTTGGCTGATTCTAGCCTTGAACGGTGGGTTGAGCCAGTAGGGGGTCTAATTGTCCGCCTGTATTCAATTGATAGAGGTCATCGCTCCCACCAATGTGCTGCTCATTGATAAAAATCTGCGGCACGCTTCGACGCCCGTTGGCACGTTCAGCCATCTTTGCTCTGGCTGCCTCATCACCATCAATTTTATACTCAGTAAAGTTGACGCCCTTCCACCAGAGCAACATCTTGGCTCTGATACAAAAGGGGCAAGTTTGCCAAGTATAGATTTCAACGTTGGCTTTGTTACGTTCTGGATGACGCCCTAGGATTGGATTAAGAAAGTCAAACATTTTAGGATTTTTAAATTTTCTAGATTTGGATATGTGTTTAGCTGTTGGCATTCAGCAATGCGCCTTCGTTTAATTTACCAAGCCCAGGGCTGAGTACCTCTGTTTAAACTAGATCGTTTTTTCAAACAAGACAACAACTACAATATATTAATAAGTTTAGCAAACTAAAAAATTAATTTTATTAATTAAGTGCTTAAGCAAAATTAATTACATATTCGGTTCCGACTTTTTTTAGCACATTTTTGACATACTTTACTAAACTTTTCCAGTCCCGATAAGCCTCTATCTCTATCCATTCA
>NZ_JAMPKB010000122.1:0-11435 GCF_039961925.1 Trichocoleus sp. DQ-U1
TTGATGATGTCTACTTTCTTTATAAATTCTTTTGAGAATCCTTTGAGTTTCTCGGCTTAAATCTCTAATAAATCTCATAAGTCTCTTGTTTTCTTGACTTTTGTTTTAGCTTATTCTACTTTTTATTATGTGTAATTTATTTTACATAAGCACTTAAGTCTGCTTTTCATAGCAAACAAACATTATCTTTTCAACTGAGGTGTTTCGCTCCAGAAAACGTCTAGTTTCAGCAACTGCAATTTTTGCTGCTTTCTCTACCGGGAACCCATAGGCTCCTGTACTGATAGATGGAAATGCTACGGTTTTTATTTTATATTGCTCTACCAAAGCAAAGCAATTGCGATAGCACTGAGCCAGCACTTTATGTTCTTCATACCTGCCACCTTCCCATACTGGTCCAACCGTGTGAATAACCCACTTTGCTGGGAGGTTGTAGCCCTTTGTTATTTTGGCATCGCCTTCCGTGCAAACCTTCAGTTGTAGACATTCTTCCTCAAGCCCTAACCCAGCAGCACGATGGATAGCTCCACAAACCCCACCACCAGCCATTAGGGATTCATTCGCAGCATTGACGATGGCATCCACTTGTTGCTGAGTAATGTCGCCTTCTATAACCTCTATTCTTTCACGCATCAGCTTGTTATTCATCCAATACTCATCCAACCTGGAGAATATAGATTTTCCGGCTGGCTCATAAACAATTGTATTTCCCTGATTTGGTAAAGGTTGGATATGTTTTGTTTGCCCTGAAGCAATCGTTATTGGAATAAAACCAGGGTCAAAAGCAACACAGGTTCCATCACGGCGATAATGCAGACAGTAATTGCATCCTTTATAATTGTTCATTATCACTACTTTGGATCAAAAAGAACAATGTATGCCAGTGACTGGATTTTGATACTATCATAGCCCTGTTAATTTAGATACTTTGCATATTTAACAGCCTAGTTGCTGCTTAAAAGGGACTCCTTAACAGAATTATGAGTTGCATCAGCAACACTGTTTGTAAATACTTTAATTTGTTTGGGTTATTAACAAGTTATATTAAAATTATTTTGCAAAGTAAATTCCAAACAGCTAATCTATTGACTTCGAGACAAATTCAGAAGCTATAAAGCATCGCTTCATTTACCTCATAACTATGTGTTTCTATGCAACAGAATTGAACCATTTTTGAATTTGATTCGCAGATTTGAATAAGATGAGCGGCACGAAGCACCAAGATAGATAATAAAATTTCAGCGTGATAAAATTTTTAGGCATTGATTTGGGATGGCGATCGCAACCCAGTGGATTATGCTGCCTCGCTTGGGAAGATGGGCAGTTGCATCTGCTGGATTTAGATAGACTCGAAACAATCGAAGAGATCCTTAACTGGATTGATACTTGGGCACCCGCACCAGAATCGGCGATGATTGCCGTCGATGCCCCGACACTGATTCCCAACACCACTGGGACGCGACTACCTGATAAACTTACCCACAAATATTTTGGTCGTTATCACGCGGGTTGCTACCCTGCTAATCTAGGACTCCCCTTCGCCCAACGCACCGTAGGATTTGGACTCAGCCTCAAATCCCGTGGATTTGCTCACGCACCAACGATCGAACCCCAACAACCGGGACGCTATCAAATCGAAGTATTTCCCCACCCAGCCATCGTAAATTTATTCAGCTTAGAGCGGATTCTTAAATACAAAAAAGGAAAACTAGCAGAACGTCAAATAGAACTCATAAAACTCCGCCAGTATATTGTAAATAGCCTACCCAACCTGACACCAAAACTAGATGTCTCTTCTGCCTCTTCCTCTCTGCGTCCTCTGCGTCTTGGCGGTTCGTTTCTCTTAGAAATCCCCAGTACCCTTGCCACCTTTAAAGCCTTAGAAGATAAGCTAGATAGTCTCATCTGTGCCTATGTAGGCGCTCATTGGTGGTACTGGGGATTAGAAAGAAATCTGGTGCTGGGAGATGACACCACCGGATATATTGTCGTCCCCAAGAATCGTTTTGAGTTTTAAATTTTGAATTAATAACTCAAAACTCAAAACTATCTAAGCCCAAAGAATCAGCCCCAATTCGTAGGGGCTTGATAGATTGTCGTGTTTTGGCAAAACCCGTAAAGAGAAACCCTGCAAACCACTGGAGGTATAAAGAATATCAACAGTGTAAATACTACATCCTTGTTGATCTTTGCCTTGGTAATCCATCACTACGGGAATGCCGTTGACAATTTCCCCATCGACACCAACTGCACCCTGATAAAGTTCAACTTGAACATCATCGGAGCTGAGTTCCCCCAGATTAACCCGCGCTTTGACGCTAACGGTTTGGTTGACCATAATCCCAGCCGGTTCAGAGACATCAACTTCTTCGATTTTGATGTTGTACCATTGCTCGAAGATTCGTTGCTTCCAGGCGGCTACATCCTTGGCGGGGGCGTAGTTGTCTGCGGTCATCGTAGAGTAGCGATCGCTCGCTGGGAAATATCCCCGCACTGCATACTCCCGCACCATCCGCGACGTATTGAAGAACGGACAATTCAATCGAATCGAATCCTTCATTTTGGCAGTCCACTTGCGGGGAATTCCAGCACCATCCCGGTTATAGAATAGCGGCACGACTTCCTGTTCTAGCAAGTCGTACAAAGCATTCGCTTCCACATCATCTTGATAATTGATGTCTTCATAGTCTTCTCCGTGACCGATGGGCCAGCCAGTGCGGACATAATCTGCCTCATCCCACCAGCCATCCAGCACGCTCAGATTCGGCAAACCATTCATTGCAGCTTTCATCCCACTGGTACCAGATGCTTCTCGCGGACGCCTGGGAGTGTTCAACCAAACATCACAACCCGCCACCATTAATCGGGCAACATAAGTGTCGTAGTCCGGGATAAACACCACGCTGGCATTCATTCCTTCATCCCGCGAGAAATGAATGATATCCCGGATCAGTTCCTTCCCAGGCATATCCTTGGGATGAGCTTTTCCAGCAATGACGAATTGCACCCGCCGATTTGGATCGCCCAACAAGATTTTCTTGATCCGGTCTAGGTTCCGCAAAAACAGAGTTGCCCGCTTATAAGTCGCAAAACGACGGGCAAACCCGATTGTTAGCACCGTTGGATCTAATACTTCCTGCGCTTGGTCAATCTCAGAGGGAGAAGCACCGCGATCGCGCAACTTTCTCACTAGGCGATCGCGCACAAACACCACCAGTTCTGACCGCTGACGCTCGTGATTGCGCCACAACTCCTCATCTGGAATCGACTGCACCCGCTCCCACAACGGATCGTCTACTGGCGCGTCAGACCACTGAGGGCCAAGGTAGCGGTCATACAGCTCCTGCGTTGACTTCGCTACACAAGTGCGGGCGTGGACTCCATTCGTAATCGCGGTAATCGGCACCTCATTGAGTGGAAAATCTTTCCAGAGACTCTGAAACATCTTCCGCGACACCAACCCGTGCAGCTGAGCAACCCCATTGACAAAGCTCGATGTCTTCATCGCCAGTGCTGCCATGCTAAACGGTGACGCCAAATCCCCAGTGTCCTCCCGTCCTAAGCCGAGAAACTCTTCGTGGGAAAGTCCGTAAATATCGGCATAGTGCCCCACGTAATAAAGAGCCTTATCCGGGGGGAACAAATCGAACCCAGCAGAGACAGGCGTGTGAGTCGTGAAAACTTGACTTGCTTGCGCCACTTGTTTAGCGGCGGCAAAATCCAGTTTCTCTTCCTGCATCAGCATCCGGATGCGTTCCAGAATCAGAAACGCTGAGTGACCTTCATTCAGATGGTAAACAGTGGGTTTGTATCCCAGCGCCTTCAGCATCCGGAAGCCCCCGATGCCCAACATCATCTCCTGGTGAATCCGCATATCCAAGTCACCACCATACAGCTCGTCGGTGATGTCGTGGTCGTAGGGATTGTTCGGCTCAATGTTGGTATCGAGCAGGTATAGGGGCACTGTGCCCACTTGCACGCGCCAGACACGGGCATAGACGGTGCGCCCTGGATACTCTACAGAAATCCGCAGTTCCGAACCGTCAGGATTGCACTCCGGGTGCAATGGCATATTGTAGAAATCGTTAACCGGATAGCGTTCCTGCTGCCAACCATCGGCATTGAGGTACTGGGCAAAATACCCTTCCTGATAGAGTAAGCCGACGGCAACCAGCGGTAAGCCTAAGTCACTGGCTGATTTAAGATGGTCTCCCGCGAGAACGCCCAAGCCACCAGAGTAAATGGGCAGGCAGTCGGTTAGACCAAATTCCGCGCAGAAATAGGCATAACACTCCTGGGTGCTGAGGACGGAGGACTGAGGACTGAGTGAGGAAGCAGAAGAATTTTCTTGTTTCTTCTCAGTCCTCTGATCGTTCACCTCATTCCTGTGTTTGCGATACCACGTCCGTTCTTGCAGGTAGTCGTCTAGCTGGCGGCTGGCTCGTTCCATGTGGGCAACAAAGCCTTCATCTTCAGCAACTTCTTGTAGCCGCGCTTGAGAAATAGTTCCCAGCATTAGCACTGGATTGTGACGGCTGGATTCCCACAAATCGCGGTCTAGGCGGCGAAATAACTCTTTAGTTTCAAAGTTCCAATCCCAATGCAGGTTATATGCCAGTTTTCGTAAGGGTTCTAGTCTTGACGGCAAGGCGGGGGAAACGTTAAATGTCCGAATCGGCTGCATTGACAAAGCCTCTAAAGTCTTAATAGAGCTATTGTGTACTCACTTCCGCTACAAGTTGGATGCTCTTTATACTCTTCTTTTGGACTGGAAATGTTGATCCCTTTATCCAGCTAGCTGCCCTTAGCAAGCTGCCGCTTTCAATCCAAAATCCTGGTTTTTCCAGGGAATATTGAGAAAATTTGTTTAGAAAAGCGCTCCTAGCACGGGAGCGATCGCCTAAAAGCGGTGAACATCGCGTCTCTTGCAACGCTGCCCTTGGGCACCATTAGTGGCATTTAGTGGCATTCGCGTGTTTATCCTCCTGGCGTCCAAACACCTTAGCTATCTGGGATCGCACCCTAGCAAGGATTTCAGTATTTCCCGGGTTCTGCAATTTCCTTGATTTTGAGCTAGGGAAAAGTTAAAACCCAGGAACCGGGTGCGATCTCGTGGTATAACAACTAAGCGATCGCTAGGGAAACTTCGCGCTCTGGCAATCGTCAGAGCAGTTTAAGCAGCTCAAACGACGGCTGGACTGACCGCTTGAGGTCAACAATCACTCCAGACTCAAGGCAAAAATGAAGCAATATTTCGGTATTATGAGAAAGTTGTTCTGCCTTTAAGGCAGCAACATTCAGCCTTTCCCGTCTGGAGTAGATATCGGTATGGTGACTCTCAAAATTGTCGTTTATATAGTCGTTGCCTTCTTCAGCCTGCTCTTTGTGTTTGGATTTTTGTCCAGCGATCCTTCCCGTAACCCAAAACGCCGGGATCTGGAATAAACAGCGATCGCTTTATGCCTCAGGCCGATGTCGGGGCAGCAGTCCACTGCGAGGCACCCTACTCAGAGTGCAGTTGAGGATAGGCATTGGTGCTGTCCGCTCAACTCCTGTTGCTAGAAGATGCCCCAACCAGTTCCGCCGCCCCCACCGCCTGCGATTATCAACACGTTGCCGCCAGAGGATGTCACTTCTCTAGCTGTCTCCGCTCAAACAATTGCATCGGATTCCCAGCGAACCCTGCAACCTGAGACCCTTGCTGCCCCGACGCAGCCGGAAACGTTTGCGCCGGAGTCTTCTTCCTCGCTCTCTGTAATTTCTATCCCCACCAGAAAAGCTGCCCCCCTTGGTGCCCCAATTTCAGTGGGTCATCCAATCGTCCGGAATCGGAGTGGTAGGGAAGAAGCATCTGTGCAGACAGACCAGAATGATGATGACCCTGCATTATCAGCACAACGGCTTCGCCCTTACGCATACCCAGACCAGGATGTTCCGAACGTTGCTGAATTTGATGCTTCGTCGGTAGAAAATCAAGAGTCAGAACCTAGGGAAGAGAACGCTGAAAGTCAGGCTGCGATCGCAAAAGAACGCACAGAAACTCCTCCTGTGTTGCAAAAGCAGCTGCCGAGTGTCGATCAACAGCCTCCAGAACCCTCAGAATCTCCGGAATCTCCGGAATCTCCGGAATCTTTGCCGAGTGAAACTCCGATAGAGTCTACTCCTCCAGCGCCCGTGTCGGAAGGTGAGCCTTGGCCTGAAGAGGAATTGGCACCTGCACCGGCATCAGCGCCCGCACCGGCACCTCCGACTTCAGAAAATCAACCAGCACCCGCTCCCGCCCCCGGTACGACGCCACCTACGACTTCTGGCGGTACGGGAGGCGTCGTGGAATTAACTTCTGACCAGCAAGAATACGATGTAGATCGACAAGTCGTTACAGCAGAAGGCGATGTTGTCTTGCGCTACCAGGGTGCGGTAGTAGATGCGGATCGGCTACAGGTAAACTTGCCAAATCGCGTTGTAGTGGGCGACGGGAATGTCGCCATGACGCGAGGAGAACAAGTGCTGCGGGGCGATCGCGTTGAGTATTATTTTGCCCAGGATAGCGGTTTCCTCTTAAATGCCAGTGGCGAGATTTACCAGCCTTCAGCAGGGGCAGATTTTTCGAGTCCTTTACCCAATGATGTCAGTGCTGCGGCTGCGTCAGTGCGACCGTTAAGCGATCGCATTACCGCCAACCAACCCGTCTCGAATATCACCAGTCCTGGCGGCTACGGACTGGTCGTTGGGGCTAGCCAGAACATCCAAAACCAGCAGCCGTTTCAGGAAGGGGGCGCAATTAACCGGCTGCGCTTTCAAGCCGACCGGGTGGATTTCGACGCTGAAGGAGCTTTTGCTACCAATGTTCGCCTAACCAACGATCCCTTTTCGCCACCAGAACTTGAGGTACGGGCAGATACAGCCAGATTTAGGCGGATTTCGCCCCTGGTAGATGAAATTACCACCACCCGCTCCCGCGTCGTTTTTGACCAGGGTTTTTCGATCCCAATTTTTCAAGATCGCAGAGTAATTGACCGGAGCGAAACCGAACCGGGTCTCGTCACGTTCGGGTATGATGCTGAAGACCGAGGTGGTGTGTTTGCGGAACGAACCTTTCAACTGATTTCTACCAACCGCGTGCGATTGCGCGTCACCCCGCAATATTTTCTTCAAAAAGCGGTTTCTGAGGGGAGCTTCCTCGATCCTTCCGTGTTTGGTCTCAGGACTAGACTAGATGCCACCCTCAGTCCCACCACAACCTTGAGAGGGTCGGCTGTTTTCACCAGTCTAGATCCCGAAGAGATCGCAGACGACCAGCTAAGAGCGAGCCTGCGGCTGCGCCAGATTATCGGCACCCGTCTACCCCATACCTTAAATTTAGAATATAGCTACCGCGATCGCCTGTTCAACGGCTCCCTCGGCTATCAAACGGTCCAGAGTAGTTTAGGCGCAGTTCTGACTTCTCCGGTCATTCCCTTAGGGAATACTGGCATCAACCTCACTTATCAAGCGGGTGCCCAGTTCATCAACGCAGATACAGACCGTTTAGACTTGCTCGAACCAGGGCAAACCAACAATCGCGTCAGTCTCAGTCGCTATCAAGCCAGTGCCTCCCTCAACCGCAACTTTTTACTTTGGCGGGGTAAAGGGTTGCCTGCCACCCCCACCGAAGGACTGCGCTACACACCCGTGCCAGTTGTTCCCTATGTACTATTAACGACGGGCGTCACCGGCGTTTATAGTGGTTACAGTAGTGGGGATAGCCAGGAATCCCTGAGCGGGAGCATTGGGGTGCAAGGACAATTCGGTCATTTCTCCCGACCTTTTTTAGATTACACCGGGTTTAACGTTACCTACTCTCAAGTTGCTCGTGGTGGTATATCACCTTTCTTATTTGACCGCCTCGTGGATACCAACGTCCTTTCCGCGGGCATTACCCAACAGATTTATGGCCCGTTTCGCCTGGGTTTTCAAACCTCGGTCAATTTAAATACTAAGGAGAACATCAGCACCGACTACTTTCTGGAATACAGCCGCCGCACCTACAACATCGTCCTGCGCTACAACCCTGTTTTGGAGCTGGGTTCCATCAGTTTTCGGCTTAATGACTTTAACTGGTTGGGTACTCCGGAACCGTTCCCTGGCTCTGGTGTGCGTCCAGTCGTGCAAGGGGTTTCTCGTTAGAAACTGAGTGCAATGCTTTAAATAAAAGCCCCAACCGTTGCATGCGGTTGGGGCTTTTATTTATTTAGCCCGTACAGGCGGGCACTTTTTATACCAGCGAACCTTTAGTCTATGGGTTTCGGTTGCTTTTTTTTAACCTTCTTTTGCCGCTGCTTCACAGCCGTAATCGCATGGTCAGCAGGGAATCCGATCAATGGAATCACCTGATATTGCCGCTCTTGTTCAAGCTTTTTCAATTCCGTGTAATCGACCCAGTGGATACAATCGACCGGACAGGTGTCAATGGCTTCTTGAATGACTTCTTCCGAGTCTCCATCCTGCCGAACTACACGCGATCGCCCATAATCTGGCTCAATATAAAAAGTATTGCGAGCAACATGGGCACAGTGCTTGCAGCCAATACAGGTTATTTCATCAACATAGACGCCTTTTTGCCGCAGGGTGCCACCCAACTCCGGCTCCAAACCCGAACGTTCCGGGGCATCCCGCCAAATACCACCTAACTCTGGCTCCAAGCCAGAACGTTCGGGAGTTGGCTGTTCAGGAGTTGGGTAATCAGACATTAGGCACTCCAGCGCTGCACTACTAGGCGGATTGAACCATCTTCATTCTGTTTTTGCTCGGCAACTTGGAAGCCCTGCATTGCAGATTCTTTGACAACCGTGTGGTAAGCATAACGCTGAGTCACTCGGTTGAGAAACCGCTCTACAGAACCCGTTTGCTGCCAATACTGTAGGTCAGCAACAAGTTCGTATTCCTGACCGTTCCAACGAAAACCGATGTCATAACCATTTTTTTGCTCAATGGCAACATCAGCCGTAAGGGTTTGACCGCGATAGCCGCGCACTGTTTGCGGGCCAGATTTCCAATCTATTCCTAAGTCGGTCAAAGCGGCTTCTAACGAGACAAGATTGCGGATTTGAGTTTTGATGTTGCTAAAGTGTGACATGACGATTTTTTCAAATAAATTAAGTTGGACTCAAAAAAAAAACTTACCTTACCACTCGCTATAAGTTGCCCCGGCTGTCGCCGTCGCACTCTGATGAATCACTGAGGCAAAAAATTCAGAAGTCGGTTCCTGAGTTAGTACCAGACCCAATTGGGCTTCAATAGCGGCAGTCACTTCGGCACAGGATTTCCCAGTAATTCCGGTGACTTTCTCCTGCACCCGACCATCCGGATAAATGATAAACTCTAGCGTTTCCATGCTCATTGGTTAGGGATTGCTCAAGTTATGCGGCGGCACGAACCATACTGCTGATGCTGCCGGATAAGACATCTTTCTTAGAACTGACTCGCTGGGATATTAATAAATTAATGTTGCTCAAATGTTGAGCAATTGAGTCACAACGAGTTAAAACGTAACAAAACTTAATTAATTAGGCGAGTCTTACTTTGATTATTTGTCAGTGTCGCTTAACTTTACATCTGCGTCAAGATAGAGAAATTATCCGAAATTGAGCAAAAAAGCCAACAGACTTCTTGAGCGATCGCTCAAGCTCTCAAAAGTGAACGAACCGGCGCGTCCAGGAGCCTGGATAATTAAAGTTTGTTCAATTGCAAGAAGACGCTATGAGTGCAGAGCAAGTCACAGGTTCAATCAACTCCCCAACCCCCATTCGAGTGGGCGTCTTAGGCTTTGGTGGACTGGGGCAGGCTGCCGCCAGAGTGCTTGCGCCAAAACGCGAGATGATCTGGGTTGCAGCTGCTGACCAGAAAGGCTATACCTACGCCGCCCAAGGGTTAGATCCAGATGCCAGCATTGCGATTTACCAAACAAGGGGTTCTCTTGGCTATTTAGAGCCGACAGGCACCCTCAGCAGCCAGAGCATCCAAGACTTAATCGAACGAGCTAAGCCGGTAGATGGATATTTCCTGGCACTGCCTAATCTGCCCAACACCTTTATGGCGTCCGTCGCGCGGCAATTTATTCAATCTGGCTGGCGGGGGGTTCTGGTAGACGCCCTGAAACGTACCAGCGCTGTCGAGCAGCTATTGGATCTGCAAGAGGAACTTCTTGCAGCAGGAATTACTTATCTGACTGGCTGTGGGGCGACGCCTGGGTTGTTGACGGCAGCCGCGGCTCTTGCTGCCCAAAGTTATGCCGAAATCCATAGCGTCAAGATTACGTTTGGGGTAGGGATTGCAAATTGGGAAGCCTACCGAGCGACGATTCGGGAAGATATTGCCCATCTACCCGGATACGATGTGGAGCGCGCCAGAGCCATGAGTGATGCCGAAGTGGAAGCATTGCTGGATCAAACCAACGGCATCCTGGCTCTGGAGAATATGGAACACGCTGATGATGTGATGCTAGAGCTAGCTGGAATTTGTCCGCGCGATCGCGTTACGGTCGGCGGCGTCGTTGATACCCGCAATCCCAAAAAACCACTCAGCACGAATGTCCAAGTGACAGGTCGCACCTTTGAAGGCAAGATTTCTACCCATACCTTCACCCTTGGCGATGAAACCAGTATGGCAGCCAATGTCTGCGGCCCTGCCTTCGGCTATCTCAAAGCCGGAGTCGCACTCCATCGTCGAGGCATCTACGGTTTGTTGACCGCCGCCGAAGTCATGCCGCAGTTTGTCAAGTAGTTAACAGGTTGAAAATGGGTACGTTAGCAGGTTGATTACACTTCAACCTGCTTCAACCGTCAAACGTTGGGACTTTCAGGCAAAAAAGATTCCTGTGCCTGTTCCTCAACATCCAACATTGGGGTCTGGATGACAAAGGGGAGACAGGCTCCCATTAAGCCTCGCTTAATTCGTTCTGGCGTCTCTGGAAATACAACAAACAAAGGATATAGCTTGTCAGCGCCCTCGCTGAAAATGTGTTGATGGCGAGGCGGCATTAACCACTCATATTCTTTGTCCAGCCACACTTGGGTCTGCCGCCAGCGACTCAACAAGTCGGAGAAGTCTTCTTGGGGACGGTGAATAAAGACAAAAATCTCCACCCCCATTTTGATTTTCCATTCGGGGTCACACATTAAAATTGCCACATCACAGGGCAAACGAATGGCTTCTCCTCTAGATGTAACAACGCTAGCGCTTTCTGCTTTAGATAAGGCATGGCGAATCCGCACCACCGGCAAAGGAATGGCGATCGCGCTCTCCTCAGACCGGCGCATACTAGGAATCATCTCCAGATAAGGTCGGTGCTGCTTGAGCAATGCGATCGCTCCAGACAGGTTACTGTACTCCGCCAAGCTAGCTTCGTAATAGGATTGCTTAACAAACATATTTTGATTTTAAATTTTCAATCTTAG
>NZ_JAMPKB010000123.1:0-10761 GCF_039961925.1 Trichocoleus sp. DQ-U1
CTTCTCCATCAATTTCTATCCACAATCACCAACTCCTCTCTCGGCTTGCAACTTCTCTCCTCAACCTACTTCAGGGTTTCTGAGTCTACAAATGCTTATCCCGAACTGAGGTTGGGTTAGGGAGAGGACAACACACCGATGCTCTGGATGCAGTTTGGTAGAATAAAAAATTACCCCACTAATTGCAAAGCAATTAATGGGGGATGCATAATGAGGAAGCTTGCTAAAGGTTAGGCATCTGAAGAAGCTTCCTCTTTCTTATTAGCGGTCTCTAGAAGAGGTGTTTTGAAAATCGGTGCAATGTTTAAGACTGATTTCATACTCTCAAAGGGCACAACTTCAGACTACTTAGCACCCATTTCGATTACAGCACTGCGGGTGAAATTAATCCGCTCTTCAAAGTCCAGTTGCTTGATTTGAGCAACAAAATCGTTGGTTTCTTCGGGCAGTTGATAGTCAGAAGGCACCGTAATGATTTCACCTTTGTCCATGCCTTGTGCTAACCGGAGCCACACATCCAGCTTAGAGCTAGAACTTACAGCTTTATAGGCACGGCTAATATCAGTATCGGCTCGTGAAGCGATGTCGCGTTGCGCCTGTAGCTGTTCTTCCTTGGGCATTGCCAGGATTGCATGGTATAAGGCGGCAGCTTCTTCTTGGGCAGAAGTGGCATTTGCTGGTGTCAGTTGGTCTTTGATGTCGAGGTAGCCGAACCACAGGATGGCAAGCTGAGTATCTACATCAAAGCCCTGAAACTTTTGTAAGGCTTGTTTGCTGGTGTCGTTGGTAGTAAATGTCATTTATGAATCTCCGATTGTTTTGCTTTAATGACAGCTCAGGGAACTGAGCCGCTGAAACAAGTTCGTTTTGCCTCAATATTAAGATTTAATAAGCTGGCGACCGGAGATTAACCTCGCTTAAGACAGAGATAGCGATCGCGCCTGAAGGCAGATGTAGATACACGCGATCGCTCTTAAGGCAGGGAAAACAGAATTCCCATCAATTAGCCATTCACTAAACTCAGAGACATCAGCTCATCCGCCATCTCGAAGTTAGCGGTAACGTTTTGCACATCATCGAGTCCTTCTAGGGTGTCAATCAATTTGAGGAGCGATCGCGCCTGCTGTGAATCGCCAACTTCCACCGTATTGTTAGGAATCCAGCGCAGTTCCACCTCGGTGACTTTAAAGCCTTTCTCCTTTAAGGTTCGCTCTAGGTTCTCCAAATTTGCCACAGAGGTAAACACGTCGGCTCCCTCCGTATCCTCCTCCTGTGTCAGTTCGTAGGACTCAGCACCCCCTTCCAGGGACGACTCCAATAGCTCCTCTTCGTCAACCACTCCTTGCAGGATACAGACACCTTTCTGCTCAAACATCCACGAGACGCAGCCGGTTTCACCGAGATTACCGCCATTTTTGCTAAAAGCCGCTCTCAAATCAGCGGCAGTACGATTGCGATTATCGGTGAGCGCTTCCACCAAAATCGCCACGCCGCCGGAACCATAACCTTCGTAGCGAATTTCTTCTAGCTGAGCGCCATCCGCTCCCCAAGTCCCCGCACCTTTTGCGATCGCTCGTTCAATATTCTCATTCGGAATCCCAGCCGCCTTCGCCTTATCAATCGCCGTGCGGAGTTGAAAATTACCTGCTGGGTCTGGTATACCACTGCGAGCTGCCACAATAATCGCGCGAGCTAGCTGGGTGAAGGTTTTGCCCTTCACTGCATCCACTCTCGCCTTCTGACGCTTAATATTTGCCCACTTACTATGTCCAGCCATAGACTGAAATTATTTATACGATCGTCCAAACATAGGATAAACAAAAATCAACCGTACTTCATACCAAGCCTATCCGCTTAGGAGGATGTCTGAAAAGTCATAATCGAGATGCTTAAACGGTAGAGATCCCCCTAAATCTCCCGATAAATTGGGGGCCTTTGAGAAACTTATCCCTTCTTTTTAAGGGGGACTGGGAGGATAAAATCAACTTTTGACACTTCTCAGACATCCTCTTAATCTTGTTTCTATACCCTGCGTAGCCAATAGCTGAAGCTTTACTTTAAGTTAATAAAGCAGATGTTTTAGCTTATGCAAGAAAATTATAAGTGTAAAAAATATTTGCAAAAACCAATTGTTTTTAAGCAAAAAGATGGCTTTTAGTCGCTGATGGTGAGTATTTTAAAGCTGTTTCGGTTCAAAATTGGGCATTCAATTATGTCAGTTGGATTTAACGGGTCTAGTAATTTTTTCCAAAACCTGTGGAGTTTTTTGAGCCGGGGGTTGCTATTAAGCATTGTTCTGTTAGGATTGGCAGGATGTCAGCTACAGTCGGGGCGTTCGGAAGCCGCGGATGTCATCCGACTGACGTTGTGGCAAGGGGTGAATCCGCCGCCGAATCGGGATGTGTTGCAGTCGCTGGTGGACAAGTTCAATCAGGCGCATCCGAAGATTCAGGTGGAATCCCTTTATGTGGGACAAGCGGATCAGCAGTTACCGAAGATTTTGGCAGCGGTAGTGGGAAATGCGCCGCCGGATCTGTTGTGGTTTAACGCAACGCTGACGGGTCAGTTAGTAGAATTGGATGCGATCGCGCCTATGGAAAATTGGCTGGCGCAATCCCCCGCCCGCGACGAAATTGACCCCGCGTTGTTTGAATCAATGCAGTACGCGGGTCATACTTGGTCGGTGCCGTTTGGGACGAATAATGTCGGAGTTTTTTATCGTCCCAGTTTGTTTAAGGCAGCGGGAATCACCGAGTTGCCCAAAACTTGGGACGAATTGCGGCAAGTTGCTCGTACTTTAACCCGTGATACAAATGGCGACAAGCGCATCGACCAACACGGGATGTTTTTGCCCTTAGGAAAGGGAGAATTTGCAGTATTCCTTTGGTTGCCATTTATGTGGAGTGGCGGCGGTGAGTTGGGAAATGCCCAAGGGCAAGAAGCTTCTGCGATCGCTTTAGCCAACAATCAAGGCGCGATCGCTGCTCTTCAATTTTGGCGCAATTTAATTGAAGATGGCTCAACCATTTTGTCTCTACCAGAACGAGGCTATGAAACCGATAACTTCCTTGCCGGAAAGGTCGCAATGCAACTGACTGGCCCTTGGACGCTGGGGCAACTGAAAGCCACTGGCATTGATTTTGGCGTTTTCCCTATCCCAGCGCAAAAAGAACAAGCTACGGCGACGGGGGGCGAGAATCTGTTTATTTTAAAAACAACCCCAGACCGAGAAAAAGCGGCATGGACGTTTGCTGAATATGTTGCGGGAGAGGAATTTCAGACCGAATGGGCACTCGGTACCGGCTACCTACCCGTAAATCTGAAGGCGCGGCAAAGTGCCAAATATCAAGCCTTTGTCGCCGAACAACCGGCGGTGAAAGTGTTTTTAGAGCAGGCAAAGTATGGGCGATCGCGTCCTATCTTCACGGGTTATAATCGGGTTTCCGAAAATGTCGGCAGAGCGCTGGAATCTGTCTTACTCGGCAAAAGTTCGCCCCAGGAAGCACTCAAAAACGCCCAGCAGCGGCTAGATTTGATTTTTAAGTAATTTAAACGCTTTCGGTACAGCAAATTTGTCAAGACGCCAAAGTATCCCCGCTTGGCAATCCGAAAGCGTTTCCCATTATTGACACTGGCTACAATCTAGCAGCACAGACGGCGGCTCCAATCAGTCCCACTCGCGGATTTAGCACAATATGCACCGGCATTCTTTCGAGTAACGGACTCACGCGACCTTTGTTCAGAAAGGCATGGAGGAAACTGCCTTCTTGAATCAACGGCAGAATTTTGGCGGCGATGCCACCAGCAACGTAAAGACCGCCATAAGGTAATAGTTTGATGGCAAGATTCCCGGCTTCGGCACCGTAAGCTTCCACGAAGATTTGCATCGTTTGTTCGCACAAGCGATCGCTCTTTTCCAAAGCAGCTTTACCAATAATCGCAGCGGGATCGATCGTCTTGTCTTTCTGCCCGATCTCTTGTTCCCAGTTTCTAATCATCTGCCCAATTTCTGACGATTCCTCAGCAATTTTCCGATCTCTTAGGAACTGGTAAATTGAGACGATGCCTAGACCGGAAACCACTCGCTCGACTGAAATTCGCTGAATATTGTGCTTATCGAGCAGATATTTCAACAGCTGAAATTCTAACTCCGAGCGAGGTGCAAAGTCAGCGTGTCCGCCTTCCGAGGGGAACACTTTATGGGCGTTGGATGCTAAGCGGATTAAAAACCCTTGTCCTAAGCCGGTACCCGCACCAATCACGCCAATCGGGGCGTCTTCCTGATGCTTGCCAGCTTGCAAAGTGTACAAGTCTGATCCAGTTAAACCCAAGACACCATAGCCAACGGCAGCGAAATCGTTGATTAAACCAACCGCAGCGATTCCCAATTGTTGCTCCAGCCGTTTGCTATCAAGCGACCAAGATAGATTGGTCAGGATAGAGGTGTTGTTGACAACAGGACCCGCGATCGCAAAACAAGCTTTTTCCGGTTTCGGTGTCTCGCCGAGTTGTCCAGCCGCTGCCGTCAAAAACTGCCGCACCATTGGCACCAAATCGGGAAAATTGCCACTGGGGAAAATCTCCTCATACAGAGTCTGCAATAATTCCCCAGAATCAGACGCTTCTACCAAGCGCAGAATCGTCTTAGTACCCCCGATATCCCCTGCTAATAACAATCCCATGACCTTAATTAAACCGGATGACTTTTTCAGTTTGACTCAAGTGAGAAACATCTCCATTGAGTTCCATCACCCATTCTTCACCATCGCGCACCAGCTTAACCAAACAACACAGCGCGGCGTTTACTTCAGTTTCGGCTGTACCCCCCCGGATACCGAGAGTTGCACCCAGCACTGATGCACCGTGACCCACCAATAAGATATCTTCGGAAAACTCAGATGCAAGGCGTCTTGCGACTTCCCCAGAGCGTTCCATTACTTCTTCCCCAGTTTCGGGATAATTCGCGATTACGCGAGAAGTGTAACTCAGGTCAATTTGGGGAAATTGCTCGTGTAATGCTTCTATTGACAATCTTTCTGGCATCGCTGGCATCCAGTGAGGATTTAACCATTCGCTTAAGCCAGACTCAAGTTTAATTGGTAAATTCAGCACTTGTGCAACTTGGTGCGCCGTTTGTACCGTTCGCAGGAAGGGCGAAGCAAAAATATGGGCAATCTTTTCTCCCTTCAGGCGCTGCGCGAGTTGTTTGGCTTGTTCCACGCCGTCCTCAGACAGGGGTGGATCGTAGGGACGTTCGGCGGTTAAGAACCAGTCGGGGTTCACGAAGTCGAGGCGGTTGGCGTGTCTTGCAATCCAGACGGTTTGGGTCATGGGTTTAGGGGATAATGAGCAAAGAGCAAGCCGGATACGATTTCACCTAAAGGTCGCCGCCAATCAATTGTTGGAAGTGGCAGCTGGCTCCAGACGCGAACTGACAAGTCAGCGCTTCGCTATCGCTAGCTCGTCTTCTATAATCTAAAATCCAAAATGGTAGAAAGCGATGGCGATCGCAGCCTCTTGAGCAAGCTGCCAATTTAATATACTCTGCAAAATCAATCTCAGTCGTTTCTCCCAAGTTTTCCAAGGGGAATAGACAGACCGGATTCTCCTCAAACTGCGATTACCAGGTTTTCTGGCACTTTGCGCCCAGAAAGTCATCCTTTTGCTTAAGAAAATCCCTATTTTTCGGCTTTTCGCTCTCAGACCTGGTGCAATAATGTAATACCGCGATCGCGTCCCTCACTGATGAGAGCAATTGCTCAATTGGAGTTGCTAACGCTTCGTAATACTTTTTCCTGGAGACCAAGGTGCCGCGAGCATCGTCCTACCCCCACCTATCAATGTCGCTGAGTGTCAGTAAGCATCTGCAAGATTTTTCTCATTTTGTTTCTCAAGATGCAATTATCCGATGGATTCGTGGGTACCCTTTTACTAGCTGATGTTGAAGGAAACGGCACGGGAACCCCCCTCTTGGGATAGACACAGCTCCTTTCAGAAAGGTTACAATAGTTTACAATTGCGATCGCTTTAAATTATCGCTCTGATTCAAGACTCAGCGCTATGAAAACTGCTCAGACCTCTACAGATACCGTCCGTGCTTACTTGCGAGAAATTGGGCGCGTTCCCCTGCTTACTCACGAGCAGGAAATCCTTTATGGAAAACAAGTACAGCGCTTAGCCACCTTGCAGGAAGTAAAAAATTCACTCTTGTTGCAGTTAGGACACGAGCCAACCGACGAGGCGTGGGCTTCTTCAACTGGGTTGTCAGAGAAAGAGTTACAGCAGGCGATCGCAGTGGGTGAAATCGCCAAGCGCAAGATGGTCGAAGCCAACTTGCGGCTCGTCGTTTCGGTTGCCAAAAAGTACATCAAACGTAACGTAGACCTCTTGGACTTGATCCAGGAAGGCACAATGGGAATGCAACGGGGCGTCGAAAAATTTGATCCCACCAAAGGCTACCGATTTTCCACTTATGCTTATTGGTGGATTCGGCAGGCGATTACTCGCGCGATCGCAGAAAAAGGACGCACCATTCGCCTCCCCATTCACATCACCGAAAAACTCAACAAAATTAAGAAAGCTCAGCGCCAACTTGCTCAAAACTTGGGACGAGCTGCTACAGTCGGCGAACTCGCCGCCGAACTAGAATTGACCCCCAAGCAAGTTCGGGAGTACCTAGAGCGGGCGCGTCAACCCCTTTCTTTGGATCTGCGTGTCGGAGATAATCAGGATACAGAACTGGTAGAACTACTGGAAGACACCGGCCCTTCCCCAGAAGACTTCGCGACTCAATCTTCCCTCCAAGTTGACTTAGAAAAACTAATGTCAGACTTAACGCCTCAACAACGCGAGGTATTAGCGCTGCGGTTTGGTTTAGCCGATGGACAAGCCATGACGCTGGCAAAAATTGGCGAACTTCTCAACATCAGTCGGGAACGAGTACGGCAAATCGAACGGGAAGCCCTCTCCAAGCTTCGCAAGCGCAAAGCCGATATGCGGGAATACATTGCGGCTAGCTAATTGAGGAGTCAGGACTGAGGAGTTAGGACTGAGGACTGAGGGCTGAGGACTGAGGAGTCAGGGCTGAGGAGTCAGGGCTGAGGAGTTAGGGCTGAGGACTGAAGACTGAGTAGCCAGTTTTAAGTTTTGAGTATGAACTTTCTCAGCACTTAATAAAGGTAAAAGAATCCGCCGTTTAAAGTTCGGTTCTGCCCACTGTGACCCCGCAAGGAGCCTGCTAAATTAAGGGTATTAGAAGGATTTACACCTCTCGGAGCTAGTTTCCGAGTCGAGTGATAGAACAAGTATTGAGCAGCGATCTACCCTGGTACAAGGATCTGAGAGTAGCTGCCTCTAGAAAGTACGGAGAAACCAAGTGAACAACCCGTCAAATCGAGTCTCAGAGTTCTTTGAAGGTGAGTCGGAAGACGGCAACTTGCTTTGGCAATACGTCCAATCCATGAGTCCAGAGACGATTACTCAGCTTTCCAAACCCGCGTCTCAGGAAGTATTTCAGGTGATGGAACGCAATATTGTTGGGCTGTTGGGGCACCTACCACCAGAACATTTTGGTGTAACGATCACCACCAATCGTGAAAACTTAGGGCGTATGCTGGCTTCGGCGATGATTAGCGGCTATTTCTTGCGGAACGCCGAGCAAAGAATGACCTTTGAAAATGCCTTGACAGGTGCTACTGAAGTCAATGTATCTGATGCTGAATAGGCAAATTGAGCGGCATCAGCGCCAGTTCCGATGATTGTACTGCAATTGCAGCAACAAAGCGGCTCGGCAGACTGGGAAGTCAGTCTGCCGAGTTCTGCTATTTTGGAGTTTAGGCGATCGCTTCTAGCCTGGTACTCCCAAAACGGTCGAGACCTCCCCTGGCGTCACCACCCCGACCCCTACGCCATCTGGGTATCGGAAATCATGCTCCAGCAGACCCAGGTAAAAACAGTTATTCCTTACTACCAGCGGTGGTTAGCCCAATTTCCCACAATTGAAACCCTCGCCGCTGCTGACTTGCAGCAAGTCCTCAAAGCTTGGCAGGGACTCGGTTACTACGCCCGTGCCCGTAACCTGCACAAGGCATCTCAAGAAATTATCCAGCGTCACAACGGAATTTTTCCCACCCACCTATCAGACGTTTTAGCTTTATCCGGGATTGGACTCACCACCGCCGGGGGCATCCTCAGCGCCGCCTTCAATCAACCCGTGGCGATTCTAGATGGCAACGTCAAGCGGGTTTTAGCGCGGCTGGTAGCCTTACCAGTGCCACCAACAAAAGCAACAAAACCGCTCTGGCAGCTCTCAGAGAGCCTCCTCGACCCCGAACAGCCCAGAGATTTTAATCAGGCGCTGATGGATTTGGGAGCCACTATCTGCACTCCCCACAACCCAGCCTGCAACAGATGTCCCTGGATGTCCCACTGTCGCGCATACAATTTGAATATTCAGTCAACTTTACCCATGCGCGAAACCTCTTCCCCCATCCCCCACAAAAACATCGGCGTTGCCGTTATCTGGAACGAGCAGAAAGAAATTCTCATCGATCGCAGACCCCAGAACGGTCTTCTGGGCGGTCTTTGGGAATTCCCTGGCGGCAAATTAGAGCCTGGTGAAACCGTCGAGGAATGCATTAAAAGAGAAATTCAGGAGGAATTGGGCATTGAAATTGAAGTGGGCAAACATCTCATCACCATTGATCACACCTATACCCACTTCCGCGTCACCCTCAACGTCCATCACTGTCGCCACCTCACAGGCATTCCCCAACCGATCGAATCCGATGAAATCCGCTGGGTGACACTGGACGAAATCGATCAGTTTCCCTTTCCCAAAGCGAACATCCAAATTATCGATGCCCTGCGGCAGGCTTAGAATTTTCTAATTCGATTTACGAACCGCAAAAACGCAAAGGACGCAAAGGACGCAAAGAAAAGAGGGAATAGGGAAGAGTGCGATCGCACTCAATCTTTTTTATAAAATTTTTAGTATCATTCTGACTTCCAGACGACTTTACGCTGGCGGTAAGATTAAAGCCAAGGCACAATTTAGAATCTCTTTTTTATTAATGAGTTGTTCTAATTCTTCTGGCTCATAACGTCCTTCTTCTACCTCTAGGGAAGCCTCATCAATAGCATTCAAGTAGGCTTCTTCTAGGGTTTCAACCAACTCTTCTGGCGCTAGGTAGTGACCTCCTGCTTTACGACGCTTATTTTCCCTCTGAATTTCTCGAACAGAATTGCGAATCGAGACTTCCCAAGAACGAGTTGTGCGACTTTCAGCTTGCTGTTTAATTAGATGCAGTAGCAGAATCACTGCATAACTACGAATCGTCTTAACTATATCGTTTCGGCTCATTTCTTCGAGTTCTTCTACAATCGCTAACGATCCTTGGATGTCACCCTTTAGTAGCAATTCTTTAAGGTCTAATAGTTCTTCCATAACGGCTGATTTAATCCTCAGTTGTTTCTATGGGATTTTGAAGCGATCGCTCATCTGCTTGGGCGTGGCAACGTTCCAGCTTTTCACTCACCTTAATAGTTCTTGGATGCTCTGTCCCTAAGCATCCCTCAAAAATCTCTAAGGATTGGTTGTAAAAGGTGTCAGCCTCATCATATCGCTCTTGAAATTCGCAGAGCTAAGCTAGGTGGTTGAGGGTTTTAGCTACATCAGGATGCTTCTCTCCATCCAGGCGTTTCCGCATTTCCAATGCTTGCTTGTATAACGGTTCGGCTTTCTCATCACCTTCAGAGGTAAATCAACCGAACTAAAGTCAAAGCGATCGCCCTCTTAACCCGCGACGGCGGGTTTCGTTTGTATAGCCGCGATTTATAATCGCCGGTGCTTCTGAGACCACCCAACCAACTTCGTACAATAAAGAAGCAACTCGCACTAGCCATTCTTGATTGTGAAGCAAGCCTCAAGCGGTTCCGCCCCTAACTTTCAGCCTTGTCAGATTGTTTGTTTAGACCATGAAAATACTCGTCTGTACGCTGACGTGATACAAGTTGTCGATTCACGGCAGATATGCTGGGTGCGTCCTTTGATGCTTACTATCGTTTCAGACGATAATGCCAACGTGTTACCAACGCTGTACGATTTGCGTCAGGGTGCCGATTTAGTATGGCCTGTAACGTTGTTTCGACCAGCACTGGATACCGAGGTGATTCCCCTGTTAATGCAACTGGACGCCCCAGATGCGACAGCGGACGCCTCTGAGGCCCATCGGCAACTCAGTTGGTTTGTCCGCCAAGTTTGGCAAGCCAATCAGAGTGATTTTCAGGCTTCGTAGCGAATTTCAGCTTTTCTGATGCGTTGAATCGCTTCGTGCATCCGTTCATCTGCCACGGTGAGGGCAATCCGAAAAAAGCCTTCCCTAGCAGCACCAGACCCGTTTCCAGGGGGCACGATCGGACCGCATTTCTCCAGTAACAGGGTGACAAATTCCGTTGAAGTATAACCTTTGGGAACAGGTACCCAAATAGAGAGGGTTGCTTTGGGAGACTCAATGGGCCATCCTAAAGATTGCAATCCGTCAACGATGATATTACGACGGTTTTGGTAAACTGACATCACCGCTTGGCGTTCTTCTTCTGAGGTTTCAACGAGCAGCGATCGCTGCTCGTTGAATTGCCTTAAAAATGCGGTAGTGCTAAAGAAGTAATGATGCATTGTAATGATGGATGAAGTACCAAATTGCGCCAAGGTGATTCTCTAATGACTTTGAAAACGACAGGGTTTTGCGGACTAATCGAGAA